>JBEANK010000052.1:0-6950 GCA_041165485.1 Actinomycetota bacterium
GAGCTCCATGTTTCCAGTTCCCTTGAACTCTTCGAAGATAACTTCATCCATACGAGAACCTGTATCAACAAGTGCTGTTGCAAGAATCGTTAGTGATCCACCATCTTCAATGTTACGAGCAGCTCCGAAGAACTTCTTTGGTGGATATAGAGCAGCTGAATCAACACCACCAGAAAGGATGCGGCCTGATGCAGGTGCTGCAATGTTGTATGCGCGACCAAGACGTGTAATTGAGTCAAGAAGAACAACTACATCGTGACCTAGTTCAACAAGACGCTTTGCGCGCTCAATAGCAAGCTCTGCGATTGTTGTGTGGTCATCAGCTGGGCGGTCGAAGGTTGAAGCAATAACTTCACCCTTAACGCTGCGCTGCATATCTGTAACTTCTTCTGGACGCTCATCTACTAGAACAACCATCAAGTGACACTCTGGGTTGTTAGTTGTGATCGCGTTAGCAATTGATTGAAGAACCATTGTCTTACCAGCCTTTGGAGGCGAAACAATAAGACCACGTTGGCCCTTACCAATTGGTGCGATCAAATCGATAACACGAGTTGTAAGTACATTTGGCTCTGTCTCAAGGCGTAAACGCTCTTGAGGATATAGAGGTGTGAGCTTTCCAAATTCAACGCGGTTGCGCGCTTCTTCGGGAGACATTCCATTAACTGTTTCTAGGGTGATCAAAGCGTTGAACTTCTGCTTGGTTTCACCTTCGCGAGGTTGGCGAACCTGGCCGGTTACAACATCTCCCTTGCGCAGACCGTTCTTACGAACCTGCTGCAATGAAACGTAAACATCGTTTGGCCCTGGCAGGTATCCACCTGTGCGGATAAATGCATAACTTTCGAGAATATCTAGAAGTCCGCCAACTGGTACGAGAACATCATCTTCGCTGATGACCGGTTCGCGCTCTTCACGGTGCCCACGGTCTCTGTTGCGATCGCGGTTGCGGTCACGTCCGCGTCCATGACGATCGTTACGATCAAAACGTCCGCCGCGATCGTTGCGATCATTTCCACGGTCGTGGTGTGATTGTGAAGATGAATCATCATCGCCATCATCATCGGAATCTTGTGAGTTATTTGAAGGCTTTGACTCCTTCTTACGATTATTGCGTGCTTCGCGACGTGCTTCGCGTTCAGCCTTTGCAGCTTCGCGGTTCTTCGCCTGTAAATCAGCGATCGCTTCTACTAATGCGTCCTTCTTCATCTTTGCTGCGCCTTCAACACCAAGTTGTGTAGCTACTGTCTTCAACTTTGGAAGGGTCATTGCGGCAAGCTCTGGACTGTTTGAACGAACTGGTTCAATTTCTGTTGTCATGTATATCTTTTCGCTATTGGTTCTGGTCTTTAACTAAAAGTTTTAAACCTTGAGAACCTGGATTTTTGTTTTTTGGCTTTTTTCTTGAGATTATCTGATGTGTTACTGGCCACTAGATGAGCCGTTCAGATGAGTGAAGATTAGCAGGGTTGCCCATAAATCTGCAAAATTACGGAATTTAAGCGGTAATGACCGCGACCCCTGCGCGTGAAATACCCAAAGGAATCATCTGGAACTTCTCCCCTGCAGCACGCTCTAACTCTGCCGCTTCAGTATCTCCACCTGTATGCAGAACTAAAACCGTTGGTCCCGCCCCTGAAATAAAGGCAGCAACGCCTGCTTTGCGAAGTTTTGTCATCAAAGCAAAGCTCTGCGGCATCGCCTCACTGCGATAGCTCTGATGTAAATAATCCTCGGTTGCCCCCAACAGTAGATCTGGGCGATGCTGTAATGCCTGGATTAAAACCGCTGTATTTATGGAGTTATGAACCGCATCCTGGTGTGGAATTGATTCAGGCAACATCTTGCGCGCTTTTGAGGTTGAAAGCTCAGTTGCTGGAACAAAGGCAAGCGCTCCGATTCGTGGATCTACATCGATGCGAAGCGATTGCGCGACAACGCTTCCGCGATGGCTTTCTTGCCACGCAATATTTGCACCGCCATGAATTGCAGCTGCAACATTATCTGGATGGCCTTCCATCTCATTGGCAATATTCAACATATCTTCATGGGACATGCGTTCATTGCCACCAAGAACCAGTGCGCGTGCAAGTGCTAAACCGCCAACAATCGCCGCAGCAGATGAACCAAGTCCGCGACCATGTGGAATCACATTGAGCTGACGAAGTGAGACTCCGCGAGGACGTCCACCTAAGAAATCAAAGCCTTTGTACATCGCTTTAATGACTAAGTTCTTATCGGTAGTTGGAACTGCATCTGCACCTTCACCGGTGACATCAATATCAACTCCAACTTCATCCATGACCTGTGCCATGTAGCGATCATGCATATTCAGGGCTAAACCAAGGCAATCAAAGCCAGGTCCTAGATTCGCACTTGTTGCGGGAACCTGAACCTGCATTGGTTGTGCTTTAAAAGTTGGCTTCATTTTTTATGCAAGACCTAATGCTTTTGCTGCGATCTTTGCGTTTACCGGAACTACAACAGGCTTCTTTGCCGCCTCTAGCGCGTAAGGAATGTCCTTTAATCCATGTCCGGTCACAGTAATAACAATTGTTTTGTCCTTCGGTAGCTTTCCTGCCTTCTTGTACTTGAGCAAACCTGCAAGACCTGCAGCAGATGAAGGCTCAACAAAGATTCCCTCTTTAGCTGCAATTAAGCGGTATGCGGCAAGGATTTCACGATCAGTTACAGAATCAATGACTCCACCTGATAGATCGCGAGCTTCAACCGCTTGCTGCCATGAAGCAGGGTTACCAATACGAATCGCTGTTGCGATCGTCTCTGGGTTCTTTACAACCTTGCCCTTAACAATGGGAGCGGCACCAGCTGCTTGGAATCCGTACATCATTGGAAGCTTTGTTGAAAGGCCATCCTTGTTGTACTCCTTGTAGCCCTTCCAATACGCGGTGATGTTTCCAGCGTTACCAACTGGAAGTGCGTGAATATCTGGCGCATCACCCAACATATCTACAACTTCAAAGCTTGCAGTCTTTTGGCCTTCGATACGGAAAGGGTTTACTGAATTAACAAGTGCAACTGGATAATTTTCAGAAAGCTCACGTGCAAGGGTTAAGCAATCATCAAAGTTTCCATTGACCTGCAAAATCGTTGAATCATGAATAACAGCTTGTGCCAGCTTTCCCATTGCGATCTTGCCCTTAGGGATAAGAACGGCAGGACGCATTCCAGCTTTAACTGCGTATGCCGCAGCAGATGCCGATGTGTTTCCAGTTGATGCACAGATAACAGCCTTTGCGCCATCTTCTGCAGCCTTTGAAATCGCCATAGTCATTCCGCGATCTTTAAATGAACCGGTTGGATTTAAACCTTCGTACTTAATCCACACATTGTTGCCAAGAAGTTCAGAGAGGTTGCAGGCATAAATAAGTGGTGTTCCGCCTTCGCGCAGTGAAACGATTGGTGTCTTAGCACTTACTGGAAGACGATCGCGATACTCCTCGATAACTCCGCGCCATTGATGTGCGCCAGCTGAACTCTTTTTAGAGCCGGAGTTTTTTCCAAAAAATGCCATTAGTTTTGTGCCCCTTCAACGCGAATCACGCTTTCAACCTTGCTGACGATCTCCATCTTCTTTAACTTTTCTACACAAGCATCTAAAGCATCCTCAGATGCTGCGTGAGTTACAACAATTAATTCGGCGTCTTCTCCTAAACCTGCCTGGCGAACAGTTTGGATGGAAACATTTTCACTTGCGAAGGTCTGAGCGATAGATGCCAAAACACCTGATTTATCAGCTACTTGTAGGCGTACAAAGAACTGGGATTTAACAGCGCCAATAGGTGCAATATCCAAATCTGCGTAATCGGATTCGCCGTAACCAACTGTTGAATATGCAGCATGGCGTGCAACGGCAACCAAGTCGCCGAGAATTGCAGATGCAGTTGGTGCGCCACCTGCGCCACGGCCATAGAACATCAGCTGACCGGCAGCTTCTGATTCAACGTAAATAGCATTGAAAGCGTTGCGTACCGATGCCAATGGATGGGACGAAGGCAGGATCACAGGATGTACCCGAACTGAAATCTCATCTTTAACAGTTAATTCGGCGATAGCCAGCAATTTGATAACGCTGTTCATGGATTTAGCAGCGGAAACATCATCTGATGAAATCTTTGAGATACCTTCACAGTAAACCTCATCGATTACTACGGTGCTGTGGAAAGCAAGGCTTGCAAGCAGCGCAGCCTTTGCCGCAGCATCATGGCCTTCAATATCAGCTGTTGGATCCGCTTCAGCGTAGCCAAGGGTTTGTGCTTCTTTCAGCACCTCATCAAAGGCGCGACCTTCTTCATGCATCTTTGTAAGAATGTAATTTGTTGTGCCATTTACAATTCCCATTACACGAGTGATTTGATCGCCAGCTAGAGATTCACGCATTGAGCGAATAATTGGAATCGCACCTGCAACCGCAGCTTCGTAGTAAAGATCAACACCAGCGGCATCTGCTGCATTAAATAATTCGTGGCCATGTGTTGCCAATAACGCCTTATTTGCAGTGATGACTGACTTCTTGTTGTTGATCGCTTCAAGGATCAGCGACTTGGCAGGTTCAATTCCGCCCATAACTTCAATGACAATGTTGATACTTGGATCTGAAACAATTGATTGCAGATCAGTTGTGATCAATGTTGGATTAATGCCTTCTCGTGGACCAGCGTTGCGAACGCCTACCTTTGAGAGTTTAAGAATTGCACCAGAGCGCTCTGAGAGCTCCTGCTCATCATCTTGAAGCAGGCGAGCTACCTGGCTGCCGACAACCCCGCAGCCGAGCATGCCAATCGATAATTGCTTAGCGCCCGAGTTCATGGGCTTATTCTTTCACAGATGGGTTAAACGGCGTTAAATATCCAACGCTAAAAGATCTTCAATACTCTCTCTGCGAACAATTAGGCGAGCTTTTCCATCTTTTACTGCAACAACTGATGGACGAGGCACATGGTTGTAGTTACTTGCCATGCTGCGTCCATAAGCTCCGGTTGCAGGAACAGCCAGTAAATCCCCCGGCACAATGTCTTCAGGTAAATCGATTTCGCGAATAATGATGTCACCGGTCTCGCAATGCTTTCCGACTAAACGGCTAGATATCTTTGCAGCGCTGCTGGTGCGATTAGCAAGGATTGTTGTGTATTCAGCGCCATACAACGATGGACGAATGTTGTCGCTCATGCCGCCATCCACTGAGATGTAACGACGATGTGCGCCACTTTCTAAGGTCACATCTTTTACGGTTCCAACCTCATACAAGGTAAACATTGTTGGTCCAACAATTGCGCGACCAGGTTCGATTGAAACCCTTGGGACATTCAGATTAAAAGCTGCGCAATGTTTTTTAACCGCCGCAGCTAGAACCTGCATCGCTTCAAATGGATCGACACTTTCCTCACTATCAAGATAAGCGATGCCGTATCCTCCACCAAGATCTAGCTCAGGTAGCTCTTTTTTAAACTCATCTCGGTACTTTGCAAGAAATGCAACAAAGCGCTCTGCCAATATTTCAAATGATTCAAAGCCAAAGATCTGCGAACCGATGTGCGCATGAAATCCGCGAAGTTCAAGTGAAGGATGGGTGTGAACCTCTGTGATTGCCGCCCATGCCGCACCACTTGAGATTGAGAAACCAAACTTCACATCTTCATGAGCGGTTGAAATTGATTCGTGTGTGTGGGCTTGAATGCCAGGTGTTAAACGTAGAAGAACTCGCTGCACCTTTTCGGCCTTTGCAGCAACTGTTGCAACACGATCGATTTCATACATAGAGTCAATAACAATTGTTTCTACGCCAACACTAATTGCCTTTTCGATTTCGGCAAGTGATTTATTATTTCCATGAACTTCGATTTTCTTTGGATCAATGCCACCGGCAAGTGCTACCGCCATTTCGCCACCGGTGCTGACATCGATTCCGATACCTAAATCCTTAATCCATCGCGCTACTTCGGTGCAGGTAAATGCTTTTGATGCGTAATACACAGTGCCAGCTTTATCACCAAAAGCATCTTTCAGCGCATCATTCCAAGCCAATGCTCGTGCACGAAAATCAGCCTCATCAATAAAAAATGTGGGTGTGCCAAACTCTTTGGCTAAATGTTGTGCAGTAAGGCCGGCCATTGAAAGTTCTGAACCTGTCTTAACAGAAGAGGACTTGCGGTACACAGTAATAGACGCGCGGTGTGAAGCGCAGATAATTTCTCATCACCCATTGGCAGAACACGACAGTCGTTGTAGAAGCGATGATAAGTCCCAGCCAATTCTTCAAGATAACGTGCGATACGGTGCGGCTCACGGAATTCAGCTGCACTTGCAACGACACGAGGAAACTCTGCCAAGGCTCCAAGTAACTCATTTTCTCGATCATGAGAAAGCTGTGATGGGTCAAAATCCTTAAGCGCGAGTGGGGCTCCGAGTTCTTGGGCGTTACGCAAAACCGCAGCGATTCGTGCATGTGCATACTGCACGTAGTACACAGGGTTCTCATTGGTGTTTCGCTTCAAAATATCTAAATCCATCACCATTGGCGTATCTACTGGATAACGAATCAATGTGTATCGAGCAGCATCCACGCCAACTTTTTCAACTAACTCTTCAAGCGTAATGATTGTTCCGGCGCGCTTAGATAGCTTTACCTCTTCACCGCCTTCCATAATCTTTACAAGCTGTCCAATTAATACATGAATGTTGTATTCAGGATCATCGCCAGCACATGCCGCTGTTGCCTTTAAGCGGCCGATATATCCATGATGGTCTGCACCCAACATATAGATGCAGATATCAAAGCCACGCTCACGCTTATTGATGTAATAAGCGGTATCTGAAGCAAAGTATGTAAGTGATCCATCGCTCTTTGTCATTACACGATCTTTGTCATCACCAAAATCTGTGGTGCGAAGCCAAACAGCGCCATCTACCTCAAATACGTGGCCTTGTGC
>JBEANK010000053.1:0-7567 GCA_041165485.1 Actinomycetota bacterium
CCATTACCTGCGAGAGCTGCTGTGATGTCCCTCGCTAATTGAGGAAGTTCGCATGCAGGGCTGACCCGCAGAATTTTTCGTTGTGACGAGTTATCCATTGCCGTCGTAGGCTATCGCTAGCAACGACGATGGAGGAAATGTGAGCAAGCCGATCAAGCGCGAATTTGGTAGCCGTGAGATTCCACAATGGGTGACCGCACCTGGTGGAGAAGATTTCATTGATATCAAATATCAAATGGCCGATGGAATCGCCAAGATCACCATTAATCGACCACAGGTTCGCAACGCATTTCGTCCACAAACAATTATTGAGTTAATCGAAGCCTTTAACTTGGCGCGTGACAATGAAGAGGTTGGCGTCATTATCTTTACGGGTGAAGGTACTGAAGCCTTTTGTTCGGGTGGCGACATCAGTGTTCGCGGTGATGATGGTTACCTAGGTGAAGATAAATTAGCGAAAAAGGGAATCGGTCGTCTGAATGTTTTAGATCTTCAGGTTCAAATTCGCCGCACACCTAAGCCGATCGTCGCCATGGTTGCAGGTTGGGCTATTGGCGGAGGACATGTGCTTCATGTCGTGTGCGATTTAACTATTGCAGCTGACAATGCAAAGTTTGGTCAGACAGGCCCAATGGTTGGTTCATTTGATGGTGGCTACGGAGCAGGTTTACTCGCTGCACATGTTGGACAAAAGAAAGCACGTGAGATTTGGTTTATGACACGTGAATACAATGCGCAAGAAGCTTTAGATATGGGATTGGTTAACACCGTTGTTCCGCTCGCAGAACTTGAAGCAGAAACTGTTTCTTGGTGTCGCGAAATGCTTCGTAACTCACCGCTGGCGTTGCGCTTACTTAAGGCAAGCTTAAATGCCGCTACCGATGGATTAGCTGGCGTACAACAACTTGCAGGAGATGCAACACTTCTGTTCTACATGACTGAAGAAGGTCAAGAAGGTCGCGATGCATATCAACAAAAGCGCAAACCTGATTTCGGAAAATTCCCTAAGCGCCCATAATTTATGGATCAACAACTTCTCGAAACTCTACGCGTTATTGCGCTGCCAACGAAAACTAATTTTCGAGGGATAACTGTTCGCGAAGCCGCACTCTTTAAAGGGGAGTTTGGTTGGGCAGAGTTTTCGCCATTTCTGGAATATGACGATGCAGAAGCTTCCCATTGGTTGGCTAGCGCAATTGAGGCGGCAACAACCCCACGACCACAGCTATTTCGTACATCTGTGGCGGTCAATGGAACGATCCCAGCAACCAACGATAAGAAAGTTGTAGAAGATCTAGTCGCTTCATATCCAGGTGTAAAAACCTACAAAGTTAAAGTCGGCGATAACCTCAGCGAAGATATTGTCCGTCTGGCAAGAATTCGTTCACTTGGTCGCAATATTAATATTCGCATAGATGTCAATGGCCTATGGAGCGTTGAGCAAGCACTTACTAATCTATACGCCTTCTACGAAAATGTCGGGCCCTTTGAGTATGTGGAACAACCTTGTGCAACTTTGGATGAATTACGTGAATTGAAGAGCAAGATTCGTATTCCGTTGAAAATCGCGGTCGATGAAGTAATCCGAAAGTCACCAGATCCATTTGCGTTGGAGTTACAAGGCGCGGCAGATATTGTGATGCTAAAGGTTCAACCACTTGGTGGAATTAAGAGGGCTCATGCGATCGCGCAACATCACAAATTACCTGTCGTAGTCTCTAGCGCATTAGAAAGTGCGGTTGGCATTAACTACGGATTAATTCTTGCCGCATCATTTCAAGAGATGAATTTTGATTGCGGTCTCGGAACTGGTTCTCTCTTGGCACAGGATGTTGCTCAATTGCCGATTACTGATGGAATGATGCAGATTGCAGAGTTTGAACCACAGTTAGATGGTCTAGATGTGTCAGCAGAACGGTTCGAATGGTGGAAGAATCGGATCATGAGAACCGCGGAGCTTTTGAAGTGAATAACTCAACCTCACTTGCACGCGTCGTTGTACGCCAGATCATTGAATCTGGAATTACTGATGTAGTTATTTCACCCGGCTCTCGCAACGCACCTCTGTCATTAGCCTTTTTTGCTGCTGCTGAAAGAAAGTTGATTACCGTTCATGTTCGTATAGATGAGCGCACCGCCGCATTTTTCGCATTGGGAATAATCAAGGCCACTGGTAAGCCGGTAGTTGTTGTCTGTACAAGCGGCACCGCAGTGGCTAACTATCACCCAGCAGTTCTTGAAGCCCATCACACCAACGCCCCGCTGCTGCTTCTGACCGCAGATCGCCCAGCCATGTTGCGTAAAACCGGAGCAAATCAAACAACTGAACAAGCACGTATTTTTGGAAAAGCTGTTCGTTACTTCGCAGATATTGATGGTCCTGTATATCCGATGGATTTACCACTGGATAGTTTGCGTATGGGGCCAGTACATCTCAATCTTCAATTTGATGAACCATTACTACCCGATGATTCATCCGATTGGATTTCAGAGATACATATTGCGCCTAAGAGTTTTGTAAATCGCACCAAGCCAGGCACCTTACGTTTAGTTGGAGCCCGTGGAGTTGTTGTTATCGGACATGACCGTGCAGGACTTTCAGTTGAAGAGATCGCGAAGTTTACAAAGGTGCTTGGCTGGCCTGTTATCGCTGAAGATCCCTTGTCATTTCCGGATGCGATAGCACATGCATCTATCTTTTTAACTTCACAAGAGATCAGAAGTACATTGATTCCTCAATCAGTTTTAGTAATTGGTCGAACGACACTTTCACGTTCTATAAATGCATTTATTAAATCTAGTCCAATTCAATATGTTGTAGATCCACGCACAGCTACGGTCGACACAGATCGCCAAGCAGATCGCATCTTTACCTCACTTCCAGATCTGCAGGGAGTAATTCAATCTGATGATTGGATTTCAACTTGGAACAAAGTTTCTGAGCGAACAAAGAAGTTAGTTGCCTCGCTGGATGGTTGGAATGAAGCGGTTATTGCTCGAACTATCGCCGCTGCAATTCCCAACGAGACTGCATTATTTGTTTCATCATCTCGACCAATTCGAGATCTTGAAGGCTTTGCACTTCCGCGCAGTGGAGTAGCCACTTATGCCAACAGAGGATTAGCTGGCATTGATGGAAATATCTCTACAGCACTAGGAATCGCATATGCACACAAGGCAACGATTGCGATCTTGGGAGATCTTTCATTCTTATACGACCTGACGGGCTTGATTAATAAAGAGGCGATTAACTGCCGATTTATAGTGATTAACAATGATGGTGGCGGAATTTTCTCAACCCTGCCTCAACGTGGATCCCATGGTTTCGAAACAGTCTTTGGAACTCCACATGGACTCAATCCCGCTGAAATCGCCAACTCCATGGGGGTATCTGCGCAGCAGATCTCTAGCCTTAAAGAGTTAGAGGCAGCGGTAAAGGAACCCGTAACAGGACTAAGCGTTGTTGTATGTGATGTCCCAGATCGTGAAAGTAATGCCGACAACTTAAAGGCTATTTACGACTCGCTGAACTCTATGTAAGTGCGCTCCGCATAGGAGCAAACTTTGCATAAGTTTCTGCGAGTTCAATTTCAGGATCTGAACCATCCACGATTCCACATCCTGCAAAGATACGAATTGAATCTCCATTAATTTGCCCACACCGTAATGCGATTCCCAGTTCGCCATCTCCCGCTGCATCTATCCAACCAACTGGGCCTGCATAGCGACCACGAGACATTCCTTCGATTTCAGAGATCAACTTTGCAGCTTGGGGTCGCGGTGTTCCACAAACGGCAGCTGAGGGATGGAGCTGTTCCAGAATTGTAAATGCATCAACATGTGAAAGGGTTTCAACAAGTGCGCCAGTTACATCGGTCGCAAGATGCATGACATTTGCTAAGTGCAGTACAAATGGAGATTCTGGCACGTTGGTTGAAGAACAAAATGGTTCAATAGCATCTGCAACAGATCGCACCGCATATTCATGTTCTGCTAAATCCTTAGATGATCGGGCAAGTGATCCTGCAAGAGCAAGATCCTTTGCATCATCACCAGTCTTGCTAATTGTTCCCGCGAGCACACGTGATGTAACCATGCCCCTTGAAAGTCGGAGTAGTAGTTCTGGCGTTGCACCGACTAAACCCGAATTAGCAAAAGTCCATGTTGTTGGATATTCCACAGCAAGTTTGTTTAGAATCGCTCGCGGGTCAATAGCTTTGTTTGAAGAAACCGTTATGTCACGGGCTAATACAACCTTGTCTAAATCGCCCTTTTGGATGCGAGTAACGGCGGTTGAAACTCTTTGCTTCCACTGCACATCAGTCTGTGGTTCCTCGTTCCACTTCATATCACCATTAGAAAAACGCTCAATTGTGGTGTTTAAGACTGGCTGAGGCCCAGAGCCGATCCAAGTTATCCATGATTTCCCAGCTTTAGTTCCGACGACAACTTGTGGAATAACTAGGACTGAAACATCTTCAGGTGAAAAGGAAAAGGATGAGAATAAAACTGGTCCAGTTCCACTGCCATGAACTGTGTTATTAACTGTTAATTTCTCTAACTGCTTTTGCCACCAATGGCGTGCATCTGCAAATCGGTGTGGTCCACTTACAGTTGTGGTTGCATATGTGCCCCAACCAACTAAGCCATCTCCGCTTCGAACCCAGGCAAGTGGTTGTGAGTCTGGAAGTAAATCCAACAAGGGCAAGTGCTCGCCAATGCGAACAGTTGTTACAGCGGTTAACTCAGACATGCGTTATGAGTTTTTACGATTAACTAAACGCCAAACAATAGGAAGTGATGTTCCAGCGATAGCGATCTTCAAAACTTCGCCGACAACAAATGGAGTTAATCCTGCATTAATTGTCCAAGCCCAATCTTTATTTGTGAATTGCTGCAACCACACCAAGCCGAAGCCAAAGGTAATAACCGTTCCAATGAGCATCGAAGGCAATGCAGTTAAAAATCTTTGATCTAAACGCATACGAGCTAACTGTCCAACAACATATGTTGCGACCAGCATTCCGATTAAGTAACCACCGGTAGCTCCAATGACGCGATCAATTCCAAATCCATTGTTTGCAAATATTGGGGCACCAGCAATGCCAGCTAAAAGATAAAGTGCGAAGGTTGTTACTCCCAAAGTTGAGCCATACGCGGTACCGATTAGAAGTACTCCCAAAGTTTGTCCCGTAACTGGAACTGGTGAGCCCGGAACTGGAATCGCAATCTGAGCCAAAATCGCCAAGGCGAATACGCCACTGACAACTAGGACAGCGTTTGCGAGCGCGGTCGAACGGGGCATCAAGGAGCTTCGCAGAGAGGTAGCGGTAGAGGACATGCGCACCCTTTCAGGGTAGTTAAGTTGTGGATGAGCCTACTTCAAGGGAGAATAAGCGCATGTCCCGCGCTAATCTGAACAAAGATCCTGATGAGGTCGCGGCGATGTTTGATGGGGTCGCCAAGAGGTATGACCTGGTTAATGATCTTTTGAGTTTGGGCCGTACCAAGGCCTGGCGTAAGGCGGCGACAAAGATCATCGCTCCAGCCCCCGGAATGGTGATCTTGGATCTGGCCGCTGGACCTGGCTCCTCATCCGAGCCCCTTTATAAGGCTGGGGCCACAGTCTTTGCCACAGATTTCAGCGAGGGGATGCTGGCTCAGGGCAGAAAAGCTCGCCCTTACCTGAACTTTTCCAAGGCGGATGCACTGAACCTGCCCTTTGAGGCCGATACCTTTGATGTTGTCACCATCTCTTATGGGCTTCGAAACACTGCAGATTTCGATAAGGCGCTGGCCGAGGCCCGTCGGGTCACCAAGCCAGGGGGTCGGATGGTGGTTGTTGAGTTCAGCCAGCCAACCTGGCGCCCCTTTCGCACCATATACACGGAGTACCTCATGAAGCTTTTGCCCGCAATTGCCAAAAAGAGCAGTTCAAATCCAGATGCCTACATTTACCTGGCTGAATCAATTCGGGCCTGGCCAGATCAGGCGGCGTTGGCGGCTCGAATGGAGAAGGCTGGTTGGTCCGATGTCACCTGGAAAAACCTGACCTTTGGTGTTGTTGCAGTTCACAGCGGGATTAAGGGCTAGCGGTCACAGGCATACGCCTTTCGACCTTAGGATTTCGACTCGCAGCTTTCTCGGTTGTGGCTGGAGCGCTCGCAGGTCCTAAGCGTTACAACCGTGCCAAGTTAGATGCATATGAATGTGGAATCGAACCGTCACCGCAAGCTGCTGAGGGTGGACGCTTCCCAGTCAAGTACTTCTTAACCGCGATGCTCTTCATCATCTTTGATATTGAAATCGTCTTTCTATATCCATGGGCGGTTGCTTTTGATTCTCTTGGTTTATTTGGTTTGGTTGAAATGGCAATTTTCATTGCAACAGTTTTTGTTGCATATGCATATGTTTGGCGCCGCGGCGGATTGGAATGGGACTAAAAAATGGGTCTTGAAGAGAAAATTCCGAGTGGTTTTCTATTAACCACAGTTGAAAAACTTGCAGGTTACATGCGTAAGAATTCATTGTGGCCAGCAACATTTGGACTGGCATGCTGTGCGATTGAAATGATGGCTGTTGGTTCAGCGGCTAAGTATGACATTGCACGATTTGGCAGTGAAGTTTTCCGTGCATCCCCACGTCAAGCAGATTTAATGATCGTCGCTGGTCGTGTTTCAAACAAGATGGCGCCAGTACTTCGTCAGATTTATGATCAAATGTCTGCACCAAAGTGGGTTCTGGCCATGGGTGCATGTGCATCATCAGGCGGAATGTTTAACAACTACGCAATTGTTCAAGGCGTAGATCACGTGGTTCCAGTAGATATTTACCTTCCTGGTTGCCCACCACGTCCTGAAATGTTGCTTGATGCAATTATCAAGTTGCAGGAACAGATCAATGACACAAAACTCGGTGCAAACCGCGCACAAATCATCAAAGAAGTTGAACTTGCAGCGATGAATGCAAAGCCAACTCATGAGATGAAGGGCTTGCTTGCATGACCAACGGCATGTTTGGTGCAAAGGGCACGGGAGATACCTCTGGTTATGGCGGATTAGTTCGCCAAGCAGTCAATTTCAGCTCTTCTGAGCGTCCGTATGGCTCATATTTTGATGAAGTTGCTGATGATCTAGAACGCGCTTATCCAGAATTTTCAGATGCAATCGAACGCATTGTTGTTGATCGCGGCGAATTAACTCTGCATGTAAAGCGTGAAAAGTTGGTCGAAGTTGCTTTTATTCTTCGCGATAAGTTGAAGTTTGAAATGTGCATGGGTGTAAATGGAGTTCATTACCCAGAACAAACTGGTCGTGAATTACACGCTGTATATCCATTGCTTTCACTAACAAAGAATCAGCGAATTCGTCTTGAAGTTTCAGTTCCAGATGCAGATGCACATATTCCTTCAGTTGTTGAAGTATGGGCCGGAAACAACTGGCATGAGCGTGAAACCTTTGACATGTTTGGAATTATTTTTGATGGTCACCCAGGTTTAACTCGCATCTTGATGCCAGATGACTGGGAAGGTCACCCACAACGCAAGGATTACTCATTGGGCGGAATC
>JBEANK010000054.1:0-6096 GCA_041165485.1 Actinomycetota bacterium
GCTCAACTTCCACGCCCCATATCCAGCCGATCTCACACGCTCCCTGGCGTTGCTTTCCGACGCCGTTCTTCCGTAACCACTAATCTCGCCAATCATGTCCGAGAACAATTTCGTCCACCTTCACGTCCATACCGAGTACTCGATGCTCGATGGGGCTGCTCGTGTTGGCGATTTAATCTCCGAGGTCAAAGCACAAGGTATGCCCGCAATTGCAATGACCGACCACGGCAATGTTTTTGGTGCTTTTGAGTTCTATAAGGCAGCCAAGAAGGCTGATGTAAAGCCAATCATCGGAATTGAAGCGTATGTTGCACCTGAATCTCGATTTGATAAGAAGCGAGTTCAGTGGGCAGATGGTGGCGAAGATGATGTTTCAGGTGGTGGCGCATATACCCACATGACAATCTTGGCGGAAAACAATGATGGCCTAGGCAATCTTTTTAGATTGTCATCTCTTGCCTCTCTCGAAGGTTATTACTACAAGCCACGAATGGATCGTGAACTTCTTGCGACATACTCAAAGGGATTGATCGCAACCACTGGATGTCCGGGTGGTGAAATTCAAACCAGGCTTCGCATGGGTGCATACAAAGAAGCAATTAAGGCAGCCAGTGCCTATCGCGACATTTTTGGAAAAGAGAACTTTTTCCTCGAGGTCATGGATCATGGAATCGAAATTGAAGCTCGCGTTAAAGCTGATTTAATGAAGTTAGGTAGAGAGCTTGGTCTGCCGCTACTTGCTACCAATGATTTGCATTACACACGTCAAGAAGATGCCGGCGCGCATGAAGCGTTATTGTGCGTTCAATCCGGTTCGACTCTGGCAGATCCCAAGAGATTTAAGTTTGATAATGACTCTTTTTATGTAAAGACCGCTGCCCAGATGCGCGAATTATTTAAGGAGATCCCTGAAAGTTGCGATAACACATTGCTGATCGCTGAACGGTGCAACATCACCTTGCGTGAAGGTGAAAATCTACTTCCACAGTTTGAGGTACCAGCGGGTGAAACTGAGGATTCTTGGTTAAAGAAAGAGGCAGAGCGTGGCTTGAAGGAGCGATTAGGCGCACGCATTACTCCTGCCCATGAAGATCGCCTCAAGTACGAGCTCGGTGTCATGGAGAAGATGGGTTTTCCTGGTTACTTTCTCGTTGTTGCAGACCTTGTAGGTCATGCAAAGCAGGTTGGTATTCGAGTAGGTCCAGGTCGAGGATCTGCAGCGGGATCATTGGTTGCTTATTCTCTGGGAATTACAGGTTTAGATCCGCTCGAACATGGTCTCTTGTTTGAGCGATTCCTTAATCCTGAGCGTATTTCTATGCCTGATATCGACTTGGACTTTGATGAGCGTCGTCGCAGCGAAATGATCCGTTACGCCACTAATAAGTATGGTGAGGATCGTGTTGCACAAATCATTACCTACGGAACCATTAAATCTAAGCAAGCGATTAAGGATTCAACCCGAGTACTTGGCTATCCATATGTCGTTGGAGAAAAGTTAACCAAAGCGCTTCCACCATCAGTTATGGGCAAAGATATTTCGCTCAGCGGAGTCTTTGATTCAAAGGATGATCGTTATGGCGAAGCAGGGGAGTTTCGTTCCCTTTATAACTCAGATCCAGATTCAAAACGTGTTGTAGATACCGCGCGTGGCCTTGAAGGATTGAAGCGTCAATGGGGTGTTCACGCAGCTGGTGTGATCCTTTCACGTGAACCTTTGTTGGATGTTATTCCGATTCATCGTCGTGAAGCAGATGGTGCGATTATCACTCAGTTTGATATGGGTGCGTGTGAGGCAACTGGTTTACTCAAAATGGACTTTTTGGGATTGCGAAATCTATCCGTCCTCGATGATTGTCTCCTCAATATCAAAGCAAACCAAGGTAAAGATGTAGTCCTTGAGGATTTAACACTGGATGATCCAAAGACATATGAACTCTTAAGTCGCGGAGACACCTTGGGTGTATTCCAGCTTGATGGTGGGCCTATGCGAGCGTTGCTACGCAGCATGTCACCAGATTCATTTGAGGATATTTCAGCTGTTATCGCCTTGTATCGTCCAGGACCAATGGGCGAGAACGCGCACAATAACTATGCAGATCGCAAAAATGGTCGTAAGCCAGTTGAACCGATTCATCCTGAGTTATCCGAACCGCTTAATGAAATCTTGGGCGATACCTATGGATTAATTGTGTATCAAGAGCAGGTTATGGCGATTGCACAAAAGGTTGCGGGTTTTACCCTTGGTCGCGCAGATCTTTTACGAAAGGCGATGGGTAAGAAGAACAAGGACATCCTGGATAAAGAGTATGTTCCCTTCGAAGCTGGCATGAAGGAAAATGGTTTTTCAACCGCTGCGATTAAGCGTTTATGGGAAGTTTTGATTCCATTCTCCGATTACGCCTTTAACCGCGCACACTCTGCTGGATACGGCGTAGTTTCTTATTGGACCGCGTATTTAAAGGCAAATTACCCAACCGAGTACATGGCTGCGCTTTTAACCTCTGTTCGCGATGACAAGGATAAATCTGCGCTGTACCTATCTGAGTGCCGTCGAATGGGAATCAAAGTTTTGCCTCCCGATGTCAATGAGTCTGATGCTGAATACACACCACGTGGAGTTGATATTCGCTTTGGTTTAGCCGCAATTAGAAATGTTGGAGAAGGTGTCGTGGCATCAATCAAGAATGCACGAGATACCAAGGGACGTTACACCTCATTTGGCGATTTCTTAGCAAAGGTAGATGCACAGGTTTGCAACAAGAAGACAATTGAATCGCTGATTAAAGCAGGAGCTTTTGGCTCTCTCGGGTCCACTCGTAAGGGTCTGATCGCGATTCACCTCGAAGCAATTGATTCTGTAATCGAGTCAAAGCGTGCAGAAGCAATAGGTCAATTTGATCTCTTTGGCGGAGAAGCGGTTACCGCGGTCTCTGGATTAGATATCGAAGTACCAACTGGCGAATGGGATAAAGCAATGTTGCTTTCTTATGAACGCGAGATGTTGGGACTTTATGTTTCGGACCACCCCTTGCTAGGTGTAGAGCATGTCTTGCGAGCCAACACAGATATGTCAATTAGCGAGTTAACCGATGACGGAGCGCAGCATGAATCAATCGTCACGATTGGCGGATTAATTACAAGTGTTACACGAAAAGTTTCTCGACAAGGAGCCTCATGGGCGGTTGTAACCGTTGAAGATCTTGAGGGTGCCCTCGAAGTTCTGTTCTTTGCAAATACATACAACCAGTATTCGATGTCATTAACCGAGGATCGAATCGTCACCATTCGTGGTCGCGTAGATCGTCGCGAAGATGCTCTCAGATTTACCGCACTTGAAATGTCCATGCCAGATATAAGTGCAGGACCAACGGGGCCACTAGTAATTTCACTTCCGATACAGCAATGCACACCACCTGTAGTAGATCGCATCAAAGAGATTTTGCGCTCACATCCCGGAAAACGAGAGGTTCATTTGCAACTTTTGGACAATGGAAGCAGCACTGTGATGAAGGTAGATGCGCTGATTACATCTTCACCAAGTTTGAGCGCTGATTTGAAATCAATCTTGGGGCCTAACTGCTTGGTTTAAATCGATAAGCCAGGGTCGCCCTCTTGCCGTTACAATTGCCCAATGATTCGTACCGTAGACCTGCGCGGACGATCCCTGTCTAAAGCCCAATACAACGCTGAACTTCCTCGAGCCACGCTCAATGTGGCGGAGGCTATGCTGCTAGTCGAGCCCATTCTTGAGAGAGTAAAAAATGGAACTGAGGAAGATCTCATCGCCTTAGCTCAAGAGTTTGATGGTGTTACACCAGCCAGTATTCGAGTCCCTCAGAGCGCCTTAGATGAAGCGCTTGCACAGTTAGATCCAGCGGTCAGAGCGGCATTAGAACTATCTATTTCTCGAATCACCAAGGTTCACAATGATCAGTTACGTACTACGACAACGACAGCAGTTGTTGATGGTGGAACTGTTACTGAAAAATGGATTCCCGTAGATCGCGTCGGTCTCTATGTTCCAGGTGGTCGTGCTGTTTACCCAAGTAGCGTGATGATGAATGTCATTCCAGCACAAATCGCAAAAGTGCAATCTATAGCGGTTGCATCGCCACCGCAGAAAGATTTTGGTGGTTTGCCACATCCAACAATTCTTGCAACTTGTGCGCTTCTTGGAATCACCGAGGTTTATGCGGTTGGAGGAGCGCAAGCAATTGCTCTCTTTGCTTACGGTATGGAGGGTGTGTGCGAAAAGGCCGATCTCGTGACCGGTCCTGGAAATATTTATGTAGCTGCAGCAAAACGTGCGCTACGTGGAATTATTGGAATTGATTCAGAGGCAGGGCCAACTGAAATCGCAGTTTTGGCTGACTCATCAGCAATCGCAGCCGATGTAGCTGCTGATTTGATCAGCCAAGCAGAGCACGATGTTATTGCAGCAGCCGTCCTGGTGACTGACTCGGTTGCGTTAGCTCAAGCGGTTGAGGCTGAACTTAAAGTACGTGTTTCAGCAACTAAGCACGCAGATCGAATCAAGAGCGCGCTATCGGGGGTTCAATCTGCGATCGCATTGGTAGATGACATGAAACAAGGTTTAGATGTAGTTAACGCATATGCGGCAGAACACTTAGAGATTCAAACTAAAAATTCTCGCAGTGATGCTGAAGAGATTCGCAATGCCGGAGCTGTATTTATCGGGCGATTCTCACCTGTTTCATTAGGTGATTACTCTGCAGGGTCAAATCACGTTCTACCGACGGGTGGTTGCGCCTGTCACTCAAGCGGGCTTTCCGTTCAAACCTTTCTACGCGGTCTGCACTTTATTGAGTACAGCCAAAAGGCATTTACCGAGATTGTTGACACCGTTGTGACCTTGGCAAACTCAGAGGATCTGCCTGCACATGGTGAAGCTATGACAGCACGTCTGGAGAATTTGTCATGAGTTGGCCAAGTTGGTTACCACTGCGCGAAACTCTACGTCCTCTGTCTCCGTATGGTGCACCGCAAGTTCCGGCTCAAGCATCTTTAAATACAAATGAGAATCCTTATTCTCCTTCGCCAGAACTACAAAAGGCGATCACCGATGTAGTTGCAATGGTTGCTGCTGATTTAAATCGTTACCCAGATCGCGATGCAACTGTTTTGCGTACCAAACTTGCTACCTACATTAATGAGATAAGTGGAACCGATTTCTCTCTCGATAACATTTGGGCGGCTAATGGATCAAATGAGATTATTCAATCGATTTTCTTAGCCTTTGCTCATGGTCCAGTCTTGGGCTTCACCCCTTCCTATTCAATGCACCCACTGATTGCAAAAACTACTGGCGCGCAATGGATCGATGGAAAACGAAATCCTGATTTTTCTCTCAACACCCAGGATGCAATTGAAGAAATTAGAAAGAACAAGCCGACCCTCACCTTTATTACAACTCCTAATAATCCAACAGGTGGTGCCATCACAATTGAAGCGATTCAAAGGTTAGCTGATGCAGCAAAATCTGTTGGGGGATTACTTGTAGTTGATGAAGCTTATGCAGAGTTTTCACAAGAACCATCTGCCGTAAGACTCATCTCTAAAAATCCACATGTAATAGTCATTCGTACTATGAGTAAAGCCTTTGCTTTTGCGGGAGCACGTGTTGGTTATCTAGTCAGTGATACCGCGGTTAAAGATGCGATGATGATTGTTCGTTTGCCGTATCACCTCAGCGCCCTTACCCAAGCAGCAGCCCAAGTAGCTATCGATCACCGCGCTGAATTATTGGGTGGAGTTTCAACCTTGATTGCCGCTCGAGCGGATCTCGTCGATGAATTGCATCAGATGGGGCTGCAAACAGTTCCTAGCAGCGCCAACTTCATTCTCTTCACAGGTTTCAAGCAGGATGCGCCACAACTGTGGTCGGCGCTGCTGGAAAAGGGTGTTCTGATTAGAGATGTGGGATTATCAGGGTACTTAAGAGTCACCATTGGCAATGAAGCCGAGAACCAATTGTTTATTTCAGCCCTCAAAGAGCTCATTTAAAGGAGATACCCATGAGAACAGCACGCGTCGAAAGAAAGACAAAAGAGTCGCATGTACTCGTTGAGATCA
>JBEANK010000055.1:0-6076 GCA_041165485.1 Actinomycetota bacterium
TTGCGAGCGCAAACTTTGCGCTACGTGTGAACTTCATAGTTCCTCCTTGAGGGTTAAAGAAAAGCGTCTGTGGAGAGTCGACCACCCCATAGGCGCTTTCGGTGGATGAAGTTTGCCGTAGCAAGCCACAACAGGCAACAGGCGAACCCTTTGCATAAGCGTGGCTTTATAACGGCTAGATAACCATTGGCTTAGAAAGGGGTGAGGCTGGGGCTAGTTGTCGGCCTCGAGCCTAGCCTTCTCAATTGCTGAACTTGTTAGCCGAGGTGCCGCTAGGACAAGGATTGCAATACCTAAAATTGATCCCAAGAAGTACGGAGTTCGAAGCGCCGTTTCGCGAGAGAGAAATTGCTGGCCGAGTGCGACCACCCCTCCTCCAATTGCCATTCCAATTGGAATGGAGCCCCAGGCAAAGAATCGATAGACGCTATTTACACGCCCCAATAGATAGGAGGGAATAATGCTTTGACGTAGTGAAACAGTGATTGTGTTCCATAATATTGCTGAGACTGTTTGAAAAACCGTAACTATCCAAACTATCTCCCAAGAAGAGGTAAGACCCACTACGACAGTACCCAAAGGCGCAACAATTAATGTAATCAAAAGCGACGCTCCGCTCCCAATTCGTTCAGAGATTTTTGGAGCCAGAAAGCCACCAATGATTCCGCCAAAAGCACCTGCCATACCTAAAATTGAAAAGACAAATACTGAGGTTTCAAGAACCTCTTGTGCAAATAAAATGTAGGTTGCTCCAATCATCGACCCAACACCATTCATGAATCCCAAAATAATTGCCATAGGGCGAAGTAATGAGTGCCCCCAAAGCCAGTTGAAGCCCTCTTTAATTTCGGATTTGAAGTTAATTTTTTCCTTAGGCTGACTGTTAATTGGCCTAAAACTGCCACCAATCGAAGCAATAAGTGCCACAGCGACAAAAAATGAAACGGCATCAAAAAAGAATGGAATGAATATTGCAATTCCAATCAAAAGCGAACCTAGAGGCGGTCCTATAAAACTATTGGTGAGAGATTCTGCGGACCACATCCGGCCATTAGCTTTCTCAAGATTCTCTTTTTCCACAACGCTTGGCATCAAAGTTTGAGCGCTGTTATCACGCAGAACCTCTGCCATTCCAAATAAAAATGAAGCGCCAACTAATGTTACATACAAAGCCCAATTTGTTTCCAAATCGCTGAGTGAGTTCAGTTCATTGAGAGACGGAAGAGAATTCACATTCAACAAGACAATAACTCCAACAATCACAGTTATTAAGCCTCGAATTAAATCCATCAACACAATTAATTTACGTCGATCAAATCGATCTGTTAGGACCCCAGCATGAAGAGTGAAAATAAGCCACGGAAGCCGTGAAGCAAAACCTGCTGCGGCGATAAGAATGGGTGAACGCGTGACCGATGAGGCCAGCCACGGGTATGCGATTCCAGAAACACCATCCCCAAGGTTTGAGATCGCCGTCGCGGACCAAAGTTTCCAATATCGACCCCCGAGTTTAGATTTCATGGTGCCGATTATTTCGAGGGTTCTGCGCTCTTTGCAACGGTGAGTAAGAATGAAATTGAGGTGATTGCAATCGCAGAGGCAATTACTCCCCCAACAAACATCGGCAACCGAAGGTTGTAATGTGCGAGGACACCCCCTATTAGTGATCCTATTGGCATCATTCCCCACACCAAGGTTCGACGAGTTCCGTGAATGCGTCCGTACAGTTCATTTGGAATTACAGTCTGGTATGTAGCCATTAACAAGATATTCCATTGGGAAATTGCAAATCCCCCAAATGTTGCGAGGGCTACAAAGATAAAAATATTTGGCGCAAAGCCTTGAAGTAATAGGACAACTGAACTGAGGGTAATTCCTAGAGTCATCATGATGCTGCGACCAAATTTCTTGGAGGCTTTAGGAGCGACAATCGCACCCAGCAATGCGCCAAGACCTTGAATCGTCAAGACCACCCCAAAGTATTTAGGGGCTAGTTCAAGCTCCTCGATGATGAATAAAACCATCGTTGCCGTACCCATCGAGTAACAGACTCCAATGGTTGCAGTTGTTAAAACCAATCGTCGCAAGACTTTGTGGTTATACAGGTAATGTATTCCAAATTTTATATCCTCAATAAAGTGAGGCTTTTTTTCGGTTGAGTTTTCACTTCGAACATCTTGTAAGTATTGAATAGGAATAGACAACGCCAACAAGGTTGCCACCGCAAAGCCGATGCTATTGATGAAAAAGGGCAGCCAGATCGCGAGCGCATACAAGAAGCCACTGAGTGGTGAGCCGATAAAGCCTTGAATTACAGTTTCAGATATTTGAAGTCT
This sequence comes from Actinomycetota bacterium, assembly GCA_041165485.1. Lineage (GTDB taxonomy): Bacteria > Actinomycetota > Actinomycetes > Nanopelagicales > Nanopelagicaceae > Planktophila. The sequence goes on from JBEANK010000055.1 coordinate 2,337, forward strand.
TGAATTGCCTTTTTCGTAATGTTCTTCATCCAAAATTTGTGGAATCAAAGATTGCGCAGTCGTATCGGTTGCGACTTCACACACCCCAATTATGAAGGCCGCAAGAATTAACCAATAAATCGTGACATGCCCCGTTGCAATACCTAAAGCCACAACTCCAACAGCAGCGCTGCGAATAGCATTTGAGCCCGCCAAGATAAATCTGCGATCAACACGATCGACCATTACACCTATAGGCATTGCAAAAAGTAGCCAGGGAAGCATCACCATGGCACCAATAATCGAGATCAAAACGGTGCTATCGGTCAAAGTAATTGCAAGAAGTGGGGCTGCCGCGATCAATACACCATCAGCTAGATTTGAAACAATGCTGCCGGCCCATAATCGATTAAATGCCGGACTCATCACGCTAACTTAGCAAAAAATGGAACCTACTTAGTCTAAATGGCGTCTTGAGCTTAAATTAAGCGAAAGTTCCCGTAACCAAGAAATAAACACGGCGAGCAACAGAGACAGCATGGTCCGCATAACGCTCGTAGTATCGGCCCAGTAGGGTTAAGTCGATTGCCGTCTCGACATTTAACCCAGCGCTTTGGCTAATAATCGTTGAAATAGCCTTCTTGTGAAGATCATCCATTTCGTCATCATCTTTTTCAACCTGCAAAGCCATGTTGGTGTCTCTCGTTGTGATCACGGTTGCGACCATCAGAGATAGCTTTTCAGCGACATGTCCCATCTCTGTGAAAGTCAGTAAGCAAGATTCAGGGATTGCATGGTCGGGATGGCGTAAGCGGGCAATCTTTGCGATGTGATGTGCGAGATCGCCCATTCGTTCCAGGTCAGCACTCATACGCATTGCTGTAACGAGTGCTCGCAAATCAGAGGCTACAGGCTGTTGGCGAGCGATGATGTCAATGATTCGCGCATCTAAATCATGCTGAAAATCATCAATCTTTGTATCTGCTGCAATGACCTCTTCTGCCAATGCCAGGTCAGCGGATTGAACCGCTTTAGAGGCTTTCACAACCGATGCGGTCACCATATTTGTAAGGTCTACAAGGGATTGCGACACACCATCGAGTTCATCTTGATACGCCGAGCGAATAAGGGCCATGGGCTCAAGGTAGGGGTTGTTGCTGAACATAAGCAAGCCATTCGGTTAACGGACGGTTAACTCGTGTTTTGAACCGATAGAGTTTCTATATGAGGTTTAAGCGTCAGGTTGATCAATCATCTGCGCCTGCCGGAGTGCCTGATTTGCTGCTGCACACACTTGAAAACCTCGATGGCGATTCATTGATTCTCGCACCGGGTGATGTCGCTCTATTTAAGACCGCAGGGGTGGAAAAGCTCGGGATATTGAAGGATGGTCGGCTCGAAAATCCAGAACTTCTGGCAACTGTCCGAGTTGTGCGGCGGTCAAATACCAAACAAACAGGTCGTATCGATCTACCCCGAGGCCCCATTGGCGAGGGAAAGCATGAATTAACTGTCAATGTTTTGCCGTTAACTGAAAATCAATATGTCCTCGTCTTGATCTCCGATGAAAGTGAAGCACAAAGAATTCATGATATCCGCCGAGATTTTGTGGCAAATATTTCACATGAATTAAAAACTCCAATTGGGGCGCTTTCATTACTGAGTGAAGCGGTTTTGGGTGCAAAAGATGAACCAGAGTCGGTAGTTAAGTTTGCTACAAGAATGCAATCTGAAGCTAAGCGGCTCACAGATTTAGTGCAAGAGATCATCAATCTTTCTCGGTTGCAAGACTCAGATCCATTGCAAGAGGCCCAAGAAGTTTCTGTTTCATACCTAGTAAAAGAAGCTATCGATCAATCTCAAATTAATGCTGAAAGTCGTGGAATCACAATCACCTTTTCCGAAACTGCTCCAGCGACTTTATTGGGAGATAGAGATCAATTAACCATGGCAATCCAAAATTTGATTGAAAATGCAATCAACTACTCCCCTGAAAACACAAAAGTTGCGGTCACAAGTCGAATTAAAGATGGCATTGTCGAAATTTCGATTACGGATCAAGGTATCGGAATCCCTGAGGATGATCTAGCAAGAATTTTTGAACGTTTTTACCGCGTTGACCCTGCCCGTTCACGTCAAACGGGTGGAACTGGTCTTGGCTTATCAATAGTAAAGCATGTCGCTGCCAAACATGGTGGAGATATAAAGGTTTGGAGTGCAGAAAATGTGGGAAGTACTTTCACACTGATGTTACCTCTGTACCTTGGAGCAACGGAGAAATCACTATGAATCGAATCCTAATCGTTGAGGATGAAGCATCATTCTCAGAAGCACTTGCCTTTCTTCTTACCAAGGAGGGATTTGAGATTTCTGTTGCTGAAGATGGCAAACAAGCCCTTGATATGTTTAATTCGCAGGGGGCGGATTTGGTTCTACTTGACCTAATGATCCCAGAAATTTCAGGTGTTGAAGTTTGCCGAAACATCAGAACACATTCAAATGTTCCAATTATTATGTTGACCGCAAAGGATGCTGAGATCGACAAGGTTGTCGGTCTTGAACTTGGTGCAGATGATTACGTCACTAAGCCTTACTCATCCCGCGAACTAATTGCTCGAATCAAAGCGGTTCTACGCCGTGGAATTCCAGATGATGGATCTATTCAAGATCAGGATCTAATCGAGGTGGGCCCAATCCGACTCAACACAGGTAAACATCAAGTGTTTGTCAATGGAAATCCGGTAGCGCTCCCTCTTAAGGAGTTTGAATTGCTCGAGTTTTTAATGAGAAATTCTGGTCGTGTATTAACCCGTTCCCAACTCATTGATCGGGTCTGGGGTGGAGATTATTACGGCGATACAAAGACTCTCGATGTTCACATTAAACGTCTTCGTGCAAAAATTGAACCAGATCCTGCAAATCCAATCTTGATTCAAACTATTCGTGGCCTTGGCTACAAATTAGAGAATGCTTAAATTAGGGTCCTTCTAATCATTCGCTGATGAAATTTTCCTGGCTGACGCGTGCTTGGCGTGTCTTCACCCATTCTGACAAACCCTAATTTTTCATAAGCAGCTATTGCGCTGTAGTTGTCAATCCAAACTCCCAAACCTTGAATTTTCCAATCACGATTTTGAACATCAATAAATTCAAACATCTTGCGGAAAATACCTTTACCTCTGTAAATCGGATCGCTCCAGCATCCGCCTATCCAACATGTCGCCCCAAAATCTCCATCAAGTTCTTCAATAGACATGATTGCAACATCGATGCCATTAATTGATGCAATTACATAATCCAACTTTTTGAATCTAGCTCGCCATTCACCTTCTGTAACTTCACTAGTGGTTGCAAAATCTGCTCCAAAAGCATGTGGAGACTCGATTAATGATTTGAGGTGAATTTCTCGTACACGAGACCAATCATCAGGTTTAATAATCTCGACAAGCAACTCATAACTCATAGATTTATTGTGCCATTTGCTATTCGCTCTCGAGCAACCTGCATCGCTGGTGGTTCTGGCCCCAGGATTGCAAGGAAGATGTCTAAACTAACTCGAGACACCTTGAGCCAAATTTTTGAGCGAGATTTCAGCCCCAAAAGACCAAGCTCACGTGTATCCAAGGTTGCAATCGCAGCATTTGCAATAACTTTATAAAAGTACTTACCCGCTCCACCAAAGGGCGGATTTAAAATAAACCGAACAACCTCATCGGTTCGCTCAACATGCGCTAGATCATTGGCTCTGAAATCATCCAAAG
>JBEANK010000056.1:0-6044 GCA_041165485.1 Actinomycetota bacterium
TTCTCAGTAGGTGGCGCAGAGGGTTACATGACCGCTGGTGCTTACGCAGATGGTGCTCTTGGTGAAGTGTTCTTGAAGCTTGGCAAGCAGGGTTCAACACTTGCAGGTGTGATGGATGCATTCTCAATCGCAGTATCTATCGGACTTCAGTACGGAGTTCCACTAGAGACATTCGTAGAGAAGTTCACAAACCTTCGCTTCGAGCCAGCAGGTATGACTGATGATCAGGATATTCGCATGGCTCAGTCCATGATGGATTACATCTTCCGTCGCCTTGCACTTGATTACCTACCATTTGAACAGCGTTCAGCGATGGGTCTTTACACTGCAGCAGAGCGTGCAGCTGCGTTAGACAATGGTGGCGAGTATGTAGAGATCGCAAAGGAAACCGATACCCCAAAAGTGACAGCGGCTCCGGTTGCTGTGGCGGCTCCTGTAGCTGCTCCAAGTAAGCCAGCAGATGTAAAGATTGAAGCGGCACCACTTGCTCAAACAATCGGTTCATCATCTGATCTACTGGAATCAATGGGAATCAAATCTGATGCGCCACTATGTATGACATGTGGAGTAAAGATGCGTATGTCAGGTGCATGTTTCGTATGCGAAGGTTGCGGAAACACATCTGGTTGCAGCTAAGAAGTAAATTGCTTTAACCAACCCCGTTAAAAACCCCGTCAATCACTGCGATTGGCGGGGTTTTTTACTGTTCTGCGCTCGCTGCGGATGGGGGTAGAATTACGACGTTGTTTTCGGGGTCGATGTAATTTCGAACCGGCGGTTAAAGTCCGCGACCCGATACCCGCCAGGTATCGGTTGACTCAGTGAAACTCTGAGACCGACGGTTAAAGTCCGGATGAGAGAAAACAAACAAAGGGTCGGCGCATGCCTACCCTTAAAGTGCATTTTCCATTTCAGGAAAATCTCTTGCACCCACCCCGAGAACTCGTATCTAGAGTGAGGGGCTTACATATGGATTACACAGTTGCAATGCAACGTGCCATCGCCCTTGCCGAAAAAGGTTTAGGAAAGACTGCGCCAAATCCAATTGTTGGCGCAGTCATTATTGATAGCACTGGAGCGATCATCGCGGAAGGTTTCCATGATCGGATGAATTCTCCGGATCATGCAGAAGTTGTTGCGATTAAAGCAGCCGGCGAAAAAGCTAAGGGTTCAACAATTGTTGTAACCCTTGAACCATGTAATCACACTGGTAGCACCGGACCATGTGTTCAAGCGATTATCGATGCAGGAGTTACCACTGTTGTCTTTGCAGTCAGCGATCCCAATGAAAAAGCAGCAGGAGGAGCGGCAGCGCTTCGCGCAGCAGGTATTACCGTTGTAGATGGCGTACTAAAAGATGAGGCTGCATTTTCAAACCGTGCTTGGTTGATGAAGATCCGTAAAAACCGCCCCTTCTTTACCTGGAAGGTTGCCGCAACCCTTGATGGAAAGGTTGCAGCTGCAGATGGCACATCCAAGTGGATTACCAATGAGGCATCACGTGCAGATGTTCAGCTGCTTCGTCGCCAAGCAGATGCGATTGTGGTGGGAACAAACACTGTTATTGCAGATAACCCACACTTAATCCCGAGGGGAGAGTTTGCAGGTTTTTCACACAATCCCATCCGAGTTATTTGTGGTGAACAAGAGTTGCCACAGGATGCTCAGGTCTTTGATGATGCCGCCCAAACCGTTGTTGTTAAATCCAAAGATCTCGATGCACTGGTTGAAAAACTCAATGAATTAGGTGTCAATCATGTGTTTGTGGAAGCTGGACCAACTCTGGGTAGCGCGATGTTGGATGGCTGCCTATTGGATGAACTGATCATTTATCAGGCACCTTCTCTTCTAGGTACAGGTAAGCACTTCTTTGCCTTTGATTACCCAACAACTATTACCGATCAGATGCGTATGGATCATCTAAGTACGCAGGTCTTTGATGGCGATGTTAAATCGGTCTATCGCATTAGGAATGGTGAGTGATGTTTACCGGACTTATTGCAGAGCTCGGGTGCATCACCGCGATTGAAAAGGGCGAAAGTTCAGCGGTATTTACCATCGCAGCTCCTGCGTTGATTTCACAGATCGCATTAGGTGATTCAGTTGCGGTCAATGGCGTCTGTTTAACAGCCACATCAATCACCGGCGATACCTTTACCGCAGATGTCATGGTGCAAACGCTGGCGGTTACATCGCTCTCACAACTTGCAGTGGGCAGTCCAGTAAATCTTGAATTAGCAGCGCTACTCAATACCCGCATGGGAGGACACATGGTGCAGGGCCATGTTGATGGTGTTGCAACAGTTGTGGGTTTAACACCGGGTGATAAGTGGGCACAGTTTGATATCACTGTGCCGGAAAAATTAGCTAAATACGTAGTGAATCAAGGCTCAATCTGCCTGGATGGCGTTTCTCTCACTGTTGGCGAAATCAATGACGCAAACAATGGTGTGACTGTGTGGTTGATCCCTGAAACGCTAGAACGCACCAATCTTTCAAGTAAAAAAGCTGGCGATTTAATCAATGTCGAAGTCGATCTCCTGGCTAAGTATGTTGAGCGTTTATTAGCCAAGGGGGATACATGAGTAATCTCCAAAAAGCGCTAGATGCTTACAAGAATGGTGAGTTGATTATTGTCACCGATGATGCTGATCGCGAAAATGAGGGCGACTTAATGTTGCTCGCCGAAAAAGCCACACCTGAAAAGGTTGCCTTTATGGTTCGCCACACAACGGGAATCTTGTGTGTAGCAATGACCCACGAACGTGCCCGCACATTGCGTCTGCCACTGATGGTGGAGGAGAACCAGGATTCTAAAAAGACCGCATTTACCGTCAGCGTTGATTACAAGGTTGGAATCACAACTGGGGTAAGTGCTACAGAGCGCTCAAATACAGTGCGTGCATTGGCCGATACCGCGGTAACCCATTCGGATTTCATACGTCCCGGCCATATCTTTCCGTTGATTGCAGATAACGGGGGATTGCAGGCACGTGGTGGTCATACCGAAGCAGGTGTCGCACTCTCACATCTAGTGGGTGCACAACCTGTGTGCTTGTTATCTGAAATCGTCAATGATGATGGATCAATGGCCCGTGGCGCATCCCTTGTTGCCTTTGCCGAACAGCATTCAATCCCAATGATCTCTGTTGAAGAGCTCAAAGGTCTAGCTCCTGTTGCACCTGCGACCCATTCACCATATGAGTTTGAATGGGCGCAACTTCCGTTGCGCACGGGGTTATGGTCGATCGCAACTTATCCAGGTCTTCGCCAACGCGAACATGCCGTTATTGCATTTGGTAAAGCGGACAAGGCGCCTTTAGTTCGTATTCACAGCGAGTGTTTTACCGGCGATGTTGTTCATTCGCAACGCTGCGATTGTGGCGAGCAGTTAGAAAAATCAATCGCTTTGATTCAAAACCATGGCCATGGATACATCATCTATCTGCGCGATCACGAAGGTCGTGGCATTGGGCTTACTGAAAAGATTAAGGCGTATCAACTTCAAGATGCGGGCATGGACACTATCGATGCCAATCTACATTTAGGTCATGAGATCGATGCCCGTGATTGGTCTGATGCCATCGCCATAGCTTCAGCATTAGGGTTGAAAGAGGTAACCCTGTTAACTAATAACCCGAACAAGGTCCAGGCTCTGCGTGATGCAGGTATCGAGGTTACTCAAGCAAACCTGACTGTTGCAGCTAATAGTTTTAATGAAAAGTATCTAGCAACCAAGGAAGAAAAACTTGGTCACATACGAGGAGGCAAGTAAATGGCAGGACATGCACCAGCAATTGGAATCAAGCCACTTCCCAACACCAAGGTTGCGATTATTTCTTCCTCGTGGCATCTAGATATTTGCAATGACCTCATTGCAGGTGCACAGCGAGCCTTTGCCGAGGCTCAGGTAAAAACCGTTGAGGTGCAATACGTACCAGGCTCATTCGAAATCCCACTTGCTGCCCAATACGCATTTGAAGCCGGTTTTGATGCTGTTGTTGCCGTTGGATTGGTGCTGAAGGGTGAAACCCCACACTTTGATTATGTCTGCCAAGGCGTAACCCAGGGCGTTATCGATGTTTCTCTCAAGTATGGAAAGCCGATCGGATATGGCGTTTTGATGTGCAATGACTTAGATCAAGCAATTGCGCGTTCTGGCCGTGCAGGAAGCAAAGAAGATAAGGGATATGACAGCGCTGTCGCTGCCATCGAATTACTGCACTTACGCAACAAGAATTGAACGCTTCGATAGCCCCATAAAGTAACCATCGATCAAGGTTTCCACGGGTGCATCAGTTTTCTGTGCAGCACCTAAGGTAATAAACAATGGAGTGAAGTGTTCAACCGTCGGATGTGCATACGGCATTCCAGGAGCAGCGTTCTTAAAGTTTGAAAGAGTTTCTACATCACCTTTAGCAAGTGCCTCAGCTGCCCACGCATCAAACTCACTTGACCACGTTGGCGCAACCGCATCAGTGCTCCAGTCACGCAGGTAGGGCAATCCATGTGTCATGAAACCGCTACCAATAATTAATACACCCAGATCACGCAAAGGCTGTAAGCGTTTTCCGAGTTCAATTAATTTATCTGGATCACTGGTTGGCATCGACATTTGCAAAACTGGAATATCTGCATCGGGATACATGACACGAAGCGGCACCCATGCGCCATGATCTAAGCCACGATTGCTCTGAAAAACTTGTTCATTGTCTGGCATCATCGAAGCAACAAGCTTTAATAACTCGGTTGCATCCGGGGTTGCATATGTCATTTCAAAAAACCGTTGTGCAAATCCGCTGAAGTCATACACCAGGGGAGTTCCCGCAGTAGGGCTACTCAAAGTCACGGGGGCAGATTCCCAGTGGGCCGAGACAATTAAGATCGCCTTCGGCTTTTCAATCTTGCCTGCGATATTTTTTAACTGTGATGTCCACAACTCATCATCGAGCAACATGGGCGCTCCATGACCTATGTATAACGCTGGTAATTGGCTCATGGTCGCACTCTACACTAAGTAGTTGAATATTCAACTACTTTCCTTGTTGGAGCGTCGCTACTGGGTAGTTACACTCAACCTGTGAGCGTAACCAACGCAGGTGCAGCCTTTAAAAAGGCTTTGGTTGAAGAGTCCCCGCTTCAAATTATTGGAACCATCAACGCTAATCACGCCTTGCTTGCACAACGCGCAGGTTTTCGCGCTATCTATCTTTCAGGTGGTGGAGTCGCTGCAGGATCACTGGGCTTACCCGATCTCGGAATCACAACTCTCGACGATGTTCTAACCGATGTTCGCCGCATTACAAATATCTGCGATACACCGCTCTTGGTTGATGCCGATACTGGTTTTGGAGCATCGGCTTTTAACATCGGCCGCACAGTCAAAGATCTGATCAAAGCTGGAGCGGCCGCCATGCATATTGAAGATCAGGCTGGTGCAAAGCGTTGCGGACATCGTCCTAACAAGGAGATTGTTTCCAAGGCGGAAATGGTTGATCGCATTAAGGCGGCGGTTGATGCACGCACCGATGAGAATTTTCAGATTATGGCTCGCACCGATGCGATTGCTAATGAAGGCGTTGAATCAGCGTTAGATCGTGTTCATGCCTACATCGAAGCTGGCGCAGATTTAATCTTCCCCGAAGCGATTCGCACCCTTGAGGATTACTCAAAGTTTTCAGCAGCGATCTCAAAACCAATTTTGGCTAACATCACTGAGTTTGGCATGACACCGCTCTTCACCCGCGAGGAACTCGCTGCCAATGGGGTCGGAATGATCCTGTACCCATTGTCAGCCTTCAGAGCGATGAATAAGGCGGCTGAAAATGTCTACACAGCGATTCGTCGCGATGGCACACAGGCCAATGTGATCGACACGATGCAGACACGTGAAGAGTTGTACCAAGCAATTAATTACTATGAATATGAAAAAGCACTTGACCAAACACTAGGTAAAGACAACGGGTAGGGACCATGACAGAAATCAAAGTAAAGAAGTCAGTTGCACTCTCTGGAGTTCCAGCGGGAAACACAGCGCTGAGCGC
>JBEANK010000057.1:0-5963 GCA_041165485.1 Actinomycetota bacterium
GGTGCCCGTTACGGCATCCAAACCGATCTTCTCATCTGCCCAGCCTGGTACTAGTAGTTCGCTGAAGAGAACGCTCATGTTCTCACCTCTTCTTTCTGTTTGATATTGCTTCTGTCTCTTGTGGTTGTCGTTGGTTTTCTGGAGTGAAGTTTGTTTTTGGAAAACAAAAAGGGCTCCGAATCCTTGTGGATTCGAGGCCCTTGGCTTCTTGTTCTAAATCGAATTATTCGATTGAACCACCATTGGCCTCGTATCCGGCATAAAAAGCTGCGTAAAACGCTGGCTTTGTCGCATGCCAAGTAGAAGGCTTATTGGTTGTATGAGCAGAAGGAATCACAACAGAACGCAAAGCGTTTGCTGATACGAATGATGCGTTAGACATATTCGTTCCCTTTCAACTCACTTCATCTTCGCCATGAGGATGAAGGCTTAAGGATAAAGCATGGGTTGAGGTACTGGCAAGGTAATTAATTCCCCGCGTAAATGAGGGTAAATCAGCTATATCTGTCGTGATTTGAGGGGTGAGGCTAGTTGGCTAGGCCCGCCTCAGCGAGGAATTGAGAGGCCTTTCCTCGATAGCTCAGGCGAAGATCTGATTTTGCGCGAGTTATACCAACATAGAACAAACGTCGTTCCTCATCGATGGATGCTTGATCACCTGTTGTGCTGTTGTTTTCAAGAGGTAGAACTCCATCGCTAACGCCCATGAGAAACACACGCTCCCATTCAAGTCCCTTTGCTGCGTGCAATGTGGCAAGGGTTGTTACAGGCATTGTTGGCGGATTATTTTGCTGAACACGATCTTCTACTTCGCGTAAGTATGCGCGCAAGTTCTTTGGTGTAAATCCGCTGTCAGCATCTAATTCACGTGCCAGGTGCAGCAACGCTGCGATTCCATCGATCGCTCCCCCAGATAAAAATGGTTGAGCAAGTGTGCGCAGTTCATCCAACCAGGAAACACCTTCAGTTGGAATAACAGATGCGGTGCGTACCTGCTTTAAGAAATCGCGAACCTCTTTACGTTCAAAGAAACGTTCTGTGTTTCGAACTTGATATGGCAAACCGGCAGCGATCAACGCCTTCTCTAAACCATTGAGTTGATTATTGGTACGGGCTAAAACCGCGATCTCTTGTGCTGGAGTTCCCTCTGAAATTAATTGTGAAATATCCCGAACAATTCCGGCGATCTCTGCCTGCTCATCGTTGTATGCGGTAATTGTTGGCTTGCTGCCATGGTCGTTGATTGCAACAAGTTCATTGCCCATCGCACCTTTTCGCAAAATGCTGTTAGCGGTAAAGATGATTTCTGGGGTCGAGCGGTAACCAGTTGTTAAGCGGACAACCTCAGCATCTGGAAAGCGCTGGGTGAAGGAGTTAAGAAAGACAGGTGTCGCACCAGCAAATGAGTAAATAGTCTGGGCGGGATCACCAACAACACAGAGCTCCTGTCTAGAACCTAGCCAGGCGTTGATTAATCGTTGCTGCAGCGGAGAAATATCCTGGTACTCATCAACTGTGAAGAATCGGTACTGATCTTGCACACGTTCGCGAACTTCGCGCTCTTCTTCAATCATCGCTGTCGTTAGTAGCAGAACATCTTCAAAGTCGATAGCGCGCTCTTGGTGCTTCACACTTTCATATGCGGTGTACACCTTGGCAAGTTGTTCTGGATTAATGCGGGGCTTAACGGTGCGTTTGAGGGATTCATTCAAGTAATCAGATGGTGCGATCTGTGAAACCTTGGCCCATTCGATCTCAGTTGCAATATCCCGCAGCAAATCGCGTGAGGTAATGGATAGCTCGCCCTGCAACTGAGCACGTTTGATCGCTTCAGTCAGAAATCCACTCTTGGTAGTCAGCAGATCAGGTGTGCGACCACCAAATACCTGCGGCCAAAAGAAGGTTAACTGCTTCAGCGCTGCGGCGTGAATGGTGCGGGCAGCTACTGATGGAACTCCAAGAGAGCGAAGGCGTGTGCGCATTTCTCCGGCAGCACGTGCGGTAAATGTAAGTGCTAATACTTTGTGCGGATCCATGGTGCCGATTGCTGCTGCATATGCGATGCGGTGGGTAATTGCGCGGGTCTTACCGGTTCCAGCACCGGCGATAACACAAACAGGACCGCGAGTAGCAAGTGCTACTGCACGTTGTTCATTATCTAAAGCTTCTAGTATCTCTTCTGCGCGAAGATTTCCTACGGTCTCCACGATTCACCACCGTGTAACTGTTCCCTGGTGTATCCATCAACAGCTGTGTACCACGCTTGAATCATGCGACGTGCAACAGACATTGTTGGTGGCAACAAAATATCTGCAGTAGCAACCGCCTTTTTCATCTCATCCCGTGAAAACCAGCGTACTTCAGTGATTTCAGTTCCATCAGGGCGGGCTTCTTCTGGGCGATGAGTAATCGCTTCAAAGGCGATCATGATCGATGCCGGAAATGGCCACGGTTGTGAAGTTAAATATTTAATCTCAGATGCATAAACGCCTGCCTCTTCAAAGACTTCGCGCGATACGCACTCTTCAAATGATTCGCCTGTTTCAACAAATCCTGCAAATGTCGAGAAACGCTTGTCGGGCCAAATTGGTTGATGTCCTAAGAGAATTCGATCATCTTTGTCTTTAACTAAAACAATAACCGCTGGATCGGTACGTGGATGGTGTTGTGTTGAATCAACAGGACACACACGAACGCTGCCACCAAGATCGCTGACAGTTGGGGCTCCGCATCGTGCGCAATGTGTATGGGTTGCATGCCAGTTAGCTAAACCAACTGCGTGCATCGCAAGCGCTAACTCGTCAGCATCTAAAGTGCCACCAAGTTCGCGCAACGATTTGAAACCTTCATACTTGCGCTTTTCAAACTCTTCAGTTCCATCATCTTCTGGTGGACTGATCCAGGTTGTGTGCCAGGCAAAGTACGGTTGATTGTCATCGCGGCCGATTCCTAAGAAGAAGCGATCTCCTGCAACAAAAACATCTGAAAGTGCGGTAAACGTGGCGGCATCGATAAAGGTTAAAGAGTCATCGGCAGCACTTAAACGGTTGTCGACCATATGAATGATGTGAGCTGATTTCCAGAGCGAGGCTAACTTCGCTGCATCTGTTCGAAACTCGCTTTCACGGTTAATTGGCGAGAGCGAGGCTGGGCTGGAATCTGGATTGCGCGCGCTCATAGGGGTGAACGCTACTAGCCTTGGGCAATGCGCGTAACCTCGTGGAATCTCCTGCATGGAATGGCTATTCCACCCACCAATGACCTGGCCGCAGACCAGCAAAAACTAGGTGAGGCGATTGAAGCCATTGGCCCTGATGTCATTGGAATTCAAGAGGTTGATGAGCAGTTAGCCCGATCAGGAATGGCTTCACAAACCGCACTTGTAGCAGAAGCGATGAATACACAGCATTGGGGCTTTGCACCAGTGATGGTTGGTGCACCCGGTGAAAAATGGAGAAAGTTGAATTCACTTGATCCTCGTGTGATCACAAATGAAAATTGTGCAAGCAATCGCCAATCAAATGTGGATGGCAACTATGGAATCGGAATAGTCTCCAAAGTTCCAGTTGTGCATTGGGACCGCTTGGAGTTAGGAAACTCTCCACTTGGAATGCCACTTGTAATTCCTGCTGAAAATAAAAAGGGTAAGCAATCAGTTCGCATGATCTATGTTGCCGATGAACCTCGCGTTGCTTTGGCTGCAACCTTAGACAATGGCTGGACAGTTATAAATACCCACCTGTCATTTGTTCCTTTTGTGAATTATCGTCAGCTGCGAAAGATTAAGAAGTGGGCAGCTACCTTATCTGCTCAGTATGGAACCCAGGTTTTGATTATTGGAGATATGAACTTACCAAAGGGCTTGCCCGCAGTTGGTTCTTCGTGGAATTCATTAGTGGAACAAAACTCTTACCCATCGTGGGGAGCGAAAATTCAATTTGATTACATTCTCAGTAATTCGCTCACGCCAGATCAGTATGAGGCACTTCCGACGATAAATACTGGAGTGAGCGATCACCTGCCAGTGCGGGTAAATATTCTCTAAGAGTTATTTACTGCTTATGATCTACTGAGGTGATCAGAGCAATCAGCGCGGCCTCATCGAGCAAATCGGACGGTGAATCTGTAACTCCCGTTGGAACATAATGGAATGCTGCTGAAATCTTGGAGATATCGCAGCCAGAAAGCTTCGCCCACGCCAAGCGATACATCGCTAATTGAACCTGGGCCGACTTACCTAACTGCTTCGAACCGGTCTTCCAATCCACTACCTGGAAGCCATCTCCATCCGCATATATAGCGTCAATTCGGCCTCGAATAAGCACCCCACCAATAGTTGTTTCAAAGGGGACCTCAACCCGCGCCGGTGTGCGATTGGCGAACTCACTCTTAAGCCACGCAGATTTGAGATCCTCTAACTTTGAATCATCATCGAGTGGATCTAAGTAATCCAAGTACTCATCGCCAAACAAAGTGGCTGCATCGGTAAATTGACGTTCAACCCATAAGTGGAAGGCGGTTCCACGACGAGAATATGGATCTTGACCACGTGGCATTGGACGTCGAATGTTCAACGCAAGCTCTTGCGAATTTTCATGGAGAGCAACCAAGGTAGATGTAGACATACGTGAAGGAAGTGGAACCTCGACACCATCTGATGCTCGGTTGCGAACTTCGGTAATCAAACTGTGAGCATCCATGATCCAGGAATTAACTTCGGGATCTTGCGAATCAATAAGTGGATGAACATCAGATGCATTGACTAATTCAATTGCCGCATCAAACTGTGCACGCTTATCGCCTAGGTAATCTCGTGGCCACACCGCGGTCAATGGATTTTCCAGCGTTGGATTTTCTGCTTCATCATCAGGTGCTGCAACATCTGAAATCAAACGTCCACCATGTGTCGATGCAGCGGCTGCGATCAAGTTGAAGATCTGCGAAGGCGAAACAGGGTTTGCTCCATCTCGCCACCATGCGGTTGTGCAGATTAAATGTGTGCGGGCACGGGTAACTGCAACATAGGCAAGACGCATCTCTTCCCGCATCTTGATCTGATCCACACACTGGCTTGCAAAGGCTTTAATCGCCTTGGAAGCATCGCTATTTTTGGTGATTCCATCCAGCGAGAAGTACGGAAGCTCATGCGCATCTCCGCGAAGTGCGAAGGGAACATGCTTTTCATTCTTCAACCAGTTATCCGGGTCGCTACGGTTAACACCCGGAAAGGTGCCTTCAGATAACCCAGGAACTGCAACAACATCCCATTCAGCACCCTTTGCCATGTGCACAGTAAGGATTTGAACCACATCTGTGCGTACTTCAGGGGCTCCAACCTTCAAGCCGCCCTCTTCATCTGATGCGACATCCAGCCAATCCAAGAAAGCTGAAACCGATCCACCACTTCGTTCAAACTTTGATGCCTCATCTAAAAATCGATCTAAGTGACGACGACCGGTCTGAGTTCCTTCGCGCAAAGTGATCTCAGATTCCAGAGTTAAGTAATTTTCAATCTCTGAGACCAAATCGGTGATCTGGCCACCGGCACGTGAGCGCAATCGACGAAGATCCTGCGCGAAGGTAACTAGGCGCTGATATCCAAGATCACTAAAACCGCTTTTCTTGGCAGATGTGATCTCATCAAGTGCATCAATGATCGATCCTGCAAATTGATCATCTGCTTCTAGTTGATCAGGGTTTCCTGCCGCAATCTTCTTGATGAAACTCTTAGAATCTGCATGCATCGCCTTTGCGCGTTCACGGCTAAATGCACCAAGCGCTGCGATGTCACGTGGACCTAAATTAATGCGTGGTCCAGTCAAATGTCGCATCAACGCTGAGCCCGCATCGGGATCAGTAATGATTCTCATCAAAGTAACAACATCTGCAACCTCTGGAATATGAATCAAACCGCCAATTCCAATTACTTCAACTGGCAAACCCTGCTCGCGTAAAGCGTTTTC
>JBEANK010000058.1:0-5917 GCA_041165485.1 Actinomycetota bacterium
ATCCGCGTTAGGATCAACAAAGGTTTGCA
Source organism: Actinomycetota bacterium (assembly GCA_041165485.1). Taxonomy (GTDB): domain Bacteria; phylum Actinomycetota; class Actinomycetes; order Nanopelagicales; family Nanopelagicaceae; genus Planktophila. Next base: position 30 of record JBEANK010000058.1, read on the forward strand.
GACGATTTACTTGATACTCACTGACAACTCCAGCTTTTACCGCAACAAATCCACCGAGCACCGCTAGCAGTAACAACCCGACAACCCACCGAGCAGGTGCTCCAGAGACAGCAATGATTGTTACAACAGATGCAGCGATAATCAAAATGGTTCCCATATCTGGCTGCACAACAATCAGAATTACCGGAATCGCTGCGATAGCTAAGGCTTGAAGTACATCTTTACTAGTTGGTTCATTACTGTCATGGGTTCGTTCCGACAGGATCATCGACATTCCAATAATGATTGCAATCTTTGCAAGTTCTGCAGGCTGGATCTGGAAACCACCAGGAAGTGCGATCCATGCACGTGCACCGTTAATTTCAGCGCCAAGGCCCGGAATCAAAACAATAATTAAACCCAGAACTCCAGCGCCCCATAAAAATGGTGTGTAGGCACGCAGCAAGCGGTAATCAATCACCGTGGTGCCATATGCCAATAAGCCACCAATCAAAATATTAATAATGTGGCGCTTTAAGTAGTACTGCCCATCCAATCCATTGCGGATGTACCAATCGCGGGTTGCCGCCCACACCAGCAAGGTTCCAATAATTAAAAGTAAGGAAACAACAGCTGTGAGTACAGGATCCCAGCCATGCAACAGAGATTGCCTGCTACGTCGATATAACCTTTGGCGGGCATGAATCTGACTCACTTGCTCGCCTCCTTAGGTTTTGTTGCTGGTGAAATCTTAGGCAGTTGTGTTGGAGGTTTACCTTCAGGGAATAACGCCGCGCCAGGAACAACCTTGTTTCCAACGACACCAAAGAGGGTTGAGTAAATCTGTCGAACTCCAACACCAGATGTTGAAGCACCGAAACCACCTTGACCAACCATCATGACAACGGCGTACCGTGGATTTTTACTTGGAGCATAAGAAGCAAACCAAGAGGTGTCATCTTTAAGGGAACCATTTGGATTTCTACCAAAGACCTGACCAGTTCCTGTCTTACCACTAATTTCCACTGGGAAACCAGCAAATACTCCAGCACCTGTTCCGCTAGTTACAACTTCGCGCAAGGAGCTACGTAAGAAGGATAATGTGGATGGTGCGGTTTTAACTGTTCCTAACTTCTTTGGCGTGAATGTTTTAACAACCGTTCCATCGGTTTTAACAATCGCCTTTGCAACCATCATCTGCCAGATAGTTCCGCCATTAGCGATCGCTGCATACATCTGCGTCAACTTCAGTGGTGTCACAACTGTGTCACCCTGTCCGATTGAAAAGTTAACGGCATCTCCGGCACGGATCTTGTCACCGTCGACACAGTTTTCAGCGGCTAGTTGCAGCAAGAACGGTGTCTGCTGTGCCTTAGTTGCGCGTTCCTTGTAGTTGCAGTAGAAATCTTTATTCTGCTGATACCAACTCTTCTTATATGTGCGATCAGCTAGTCGAGATGAAGACTCTGAAGGAAGATCGATTCCAACCTTTTGCGTGATGTTAAAGGCCTTTGCAGCCTCGAAGAAGTAATCATTGGGATCTGATTTTGGCTTCAAACCACCATCGCGAAGCCACTCATCAAAGGCGATTTGGTACCAAATAGTGTCGCACGAGACCGCAATCGCCTTTTTCATGTTCATCGTGCCTTGATTTTTGCTATCAAAGTTCTGGAAAGCACGAGTACCAACCTGTACCTGTGAAGGGCATTTGTAATTAGCGTTGAGGTCATATCCCGCTGCAGCTGCTGCAAGGACCGAAACGGTTTTGAAGGTTGACGCCGGCGCAAACAAACCTTGTAAAGCACGGTTAAGAGCTGGAACTGATTTCTTTTCACTGAAAAGATCCTCTGCTTGCTGAACCGTTAAACCCTTTTCCCACGCGTTGGGGTCATAGGTAGGGTATGAAGCAAGCGCAAGGATTCTTCCTGTCTTGATATCCATAACAACAGCGGCACCTGAATCAGAGGTATATCCATTCGCTCGTCCTCGAAGCACCGCATCCTTTAATGCTTTTTCAGCAGCAGCTTGTAAACGAACATCTAAACTTGTAACTAGATGGTCACCTGCGCCCGGTTTTGTATTTTGGCTTTCGCGAGTAATTGATTCTTTACGATCAACTATAACTGTTCTGATACCTGGCTCACCTCGCAGAAATGAGTCGTATTGAATTTCAAGTCCTGATTTACCAATTGATTCACTGCGGAAATACTGCTTTCCATTTCCTTTTAGCAGATCAGTCTCTGTAAGTGGCCCCACATAACCAAGAACATGGGCGGCATTCACATCTAAATAGCTTGGATAGTTTCTAATCGCTACAGGTTGTGCATCGACTCCCGGAAATGAATCTGAACGTTCAACAATTTGCAGGGCAATATCAGGATCGGCTGATTTAGTGATTGGAATAGGTTGATATCTAGATCCTTGCCAACAGCCAGCCTTTTGTCCCTTAGGTAGTTCGCCACACAATCGAGTGTTTTGATAAATATCTTTGTACTTAAGGTTAAGCAGTTTTGCCAAGCGCTGCATCACATCTGCGCCTTTGTCCTCTAATTTATCAATTGCAATTCGATCAATAGTGATCGCCAAACCAGCCTTATTCATGGCTAGCGGAACGCCGTATCCATCAACAATTAATCCGCGTGTTGCGGGTGCTACAACATCACGACTTTGGATACTCAAGGCGGCATCTTTGTACTTAGGGCCGGCTGCAACCTGCAGATAAAACAGTCGACCAAAGAGAGCGGCCATGAGCGAAACTATGAGGATTTGAATAACTAGTAAAGCAAGTCGGGATCTATTGTTCATAGCGCTGACCGAGAATCAAAGATTAAACTGTGCAAACGTGTGAATAATGGCAACATGATCGGTGAGACCAGAAGTGCCCAAACACTCATCCCAATCAAGGTTATTACTATTTGACCAATCGAGCCTGTCGATACTCCAAGTAATGCACCTGTGACCAAGTATGCAATTTCGACAAAGAAGTTAGCTACGACAACAAAGAAAACAATTCCGATCGCATTGGCGTGGATATTGTCATCACCGTATCCAATGTAGGAAATCGCATACCCTGCAAGCAACATAATCAACGTCCACTGACCAAATGGCCCACTTGCACTCTGTGAAAGATCCATCAAAATTCCTGCGGAAAATCCAATTACCGCCGCAACTTCAGGTTGGCTCAAGACAGCCCACGTTAAAGCAAAGATTAAGAGGATTGAAAATCCCCCGCCAGGTAAACGGAACTGCGAAATTACCGCCTCTTGAATCACAAAGATTAAGAGAAAAATCGGTGTCGCAATAGATATCTGACGGGTAATCATTTGAGTTAATTACTTGCAGCAGGTGTGGGAGTAACTGTCACAGTGACTGTAGGAATTGGTGTAACCCTTGGCTTCTGTGGAACCAACGAGTCACCAGGCTCTGAAGTTGGACCACTGACTACGACTGCAACAACACCAAGTGTTGAAAAGTTTGTGTAGTAACGAACCACTGCAGTTTGCGCGACCGCACCAGCGGAGTTGCTTACTTGACTGACATAGCCCAGCGGAACCCCTGGAACAAAGGGGCGGTTTGCAACACTGCCGCGAGCTAATAGGACATCGCCAACCTTTACTGTTGTTGAATTATCAAGTAGTTGCAAGCTTCCAGAGCGATTTCCATTACCTGAAAGAATGCCAATTTGTTGAGAGCCTGCGATGCGTGCACCAACTTTGAAGGCTGGATCGCTAGCTAGTTGAATTAATGCAGAGTTTGGGTAAACATCTTTGACAACACCTGCAAGTCCAAACTGCGAAAGCACAGTCATGTTCTTCTTGATTCCAGCGTTACTTCCTGAATCAATTGTGATCGTTTGCGAAAATGATTGGCTTGAACCATGGCTGATGACTTTGGCATTGAGAACCTTGTAGCCAGCCGTTCCAGCTAAATCCAAAATATCCTTGAGTTGTTTTAGCTGTGCGTCAGCATTTTTGCGATTAAGCAGTTTGACCTTGAGATTAGCGTTTTCGGCCTCTAGCTTTTCAATCTGGCTTCTGGTGCGTCCAAGGTGGGTAACATCAGAAAAAAAATCTTTTACTGGGTTGAGGACAACCGCACCTGCACGTTGAAATGGTGAGAGCACAGTTTGTGTTCCCTGCTTAAATCCTTCGATGACCTTTACTCCGCGCAGATCTAAGGTGATGAGAAATAAGGAGGTGACAATCAAGATCACCAACAACAAACGTGCGCGACCCTCACCGCCGTTACGCATTGAAAGAAGGCCTTATCGACGTGGCTCGGAGATTAGAACCTTCTCAAGAGCTTCAAACTCTTCGATGCACTTTCCGGAACCCTCAGCAACAGCATCCAATGGACGCTCTGCAATGTGAATTGGCATTCCAGTTTCTTTGCGAAGGCGCTCATCCAGACCCTTAAGAAGTGCTCCACCACCGGTGAGAACAATTCCACGATCCATCAAATCGGAAGCAAGCTCGGGTGGAGTCTTATCCAATGTGCTCTTCACCGCGTTAACGATTGAGTTCACCGGCTCTTCAAGCGCCTTACGAATTTCAGCTGCAGACACAACGATTGTCTTTGGAAGACCTGTTGCTAAATCGCGACCGCGAATCTCTGCATCATTTTCTCCAGCGAGAGGATACGCAGACCCAATAGCCATTTTGATCTCTTCAGCTGTGCGCTCACCCAAAAGCAGTGAGAATTCACGCTTAACCCAGTTAATAATTGATTGATCCAGCTCATCTCCGCCTACGCGAATGGATAGAGAGGTCACGATTCCACCGAGAGAAATAACAGCAACCTCTGTTGTTCCTCCACCGATGTCGACAACCATGTTTCCAGTTGGCTCGTGAATAGGAAGTCCTGCACCGATCGCAGCTGCCATTGGTTCTTCGATGATGTACACCTTACGAGCGCCAGCGGCGTATCCAGCATCCTTAACCGCACGCTGCTCAACACCAGTAATGCCTGATGGAACGCACACAACGATACGAGGCTTAGCCAAGTAACGACGACGGTGAACCTTTTGGATGAAGTAACGCAACATACGCTCTGTTGTATCAAAATCTGCAATTACGCCATCCTTCAGTGGACGGATAGCAACGATGTTGCCCGGAGTACGGCCGATCATCTTCTTCGCTTCAATTCCAACCGCCAAAATTCCGCCGGTATCTTGGTTGACAGCTACTACTGATGGCTCATTAAGAACAATGCCACGTCCGCGAACGTAAACAAGTGTGTTCGCTGTGCCTAGGTCAACGGCCATATCACGACCGATGAATGACATTCTGCTTCCTTGTGACATCTTTACTCCTTGTGCTTTTTTGTTCTTGGGGAATTAATTACTGCGGAAAGAAAATCTGAATTTCACGTGCTGCCGATTCTGGTGAGTCTGAGCCATGAACAAGGTTCTGGATAACTTTGGTTCCTTGATCACGAGCAAGATCTCCACGAATTGTTCCGGGAGCGGCAACGGTTGGATCTGTTGCACCGGCTAATGAACGGAATCCTTCGATTACACGATTTCCAGATGCAACGATCGCAACAATTGGACCTGACATCATGAACTCAACGAGTGGGTCATAAAATGGCTTACCAACATGTTCTGCGTAATGCTTCTCAAGTAATGCGGCATCTGCTTGCAACATGCGCAATGCATCGATCGCATAACCTTTGGTTTCGATTCTGGAAATAACCTCGCCAACTAAACCACGGCGTACGCCATCGGGCTTAACGAGGATAAGTGTTTTCTCTGTGCTCACTCGCCTAGTCTATTAGGGTTTTTTAGGCCCTGCAGCCAGCAAGGCAGCACGAGCGGCCTCACCCTTACGGCCCACAACGATGGCAGCCACCCAAAGACCAATCAAAACCGCCCCAATAATGAAGAAGGATGGCTCAACAAATCCAAAAGC
>JBEANK010000059.1:0-5881 GCA_041165485.1 Actinomycetota bacterium
GGATGAATACCTAAAGATGCTTGATGGCATGAAGAAGAAGGGTCTTGTTGGTTTCGCTGCCGGAGATAAGGGCGGCTGGGAAGCAATGGGAACATTCGACATTCTTAATGCACGTATCAATGGTTACCAGTTCCACGTTGACCTTCTTGCTGGCCGCGAAAAGTGGACAGATGCAAAGGTCACAGAAGTATTCAAGTACTGGGAGCAGTTGATTCCATACATGAATCCAAACGTTCTAGATCTCGAGTGGGATGGAGCTATGCAGCTTCTTCTACAACGTAAGGCTGGATCAATGCTTATGGGTTCATGGTTCGGTGGAAACTTCAAGGAGCAGTCAGAAGCTGATTACGCTGACCTTTCAATCATTCCATTCCCAGAAATTAACCCAGAGCACGGCCGCGACACTATCGATGCACCTATCGATGGTTGGTGTGTAGCTGCAAACGGTACAAATAATGATGGCGGAGCAGACTTCTTGAAGTTCGCTGGCGACATGGAAGGTGTGAACGCAACACTTGCTGCTAAGGATGCAAACGGAGCTCTAATTCCAATGACTTCAGCAAACAGTGGTCAGGACACATCAACATATGACCCATTCCAGAAGGAACAGCTAGCAGTTATGGCTGAAGCCAAGTACATCACCCAGTTCCTTGATCGCGATACTCGTCCAGACTTTGCAGGCCCAGTTGTTGGTCCAGCAATTCAGTCATGGTTCAAGAATCCAAAGGATGTTGCAAAGATCCAAGATACTTTGCAATCACAATGGGAAGCACTACCTCCTCTAGCTTAATTACTTTGGCTTAATCTCTATTTGAGATTAACAAAATGATTAAATAAGAGATAGGGTTATAAGTATGAGCTCGACGGCGAAAGACATCACTAAAGTCTCTCGCCGTCGAGCCTTTTCCAAGGCAGATCGCACAACACTTGGTGCCTTCGTAGGTATTCCGCTCTTCTTCCACTTATTACTCGTTTGGATCCCAGCGGTATTAACAATTCTTCTTTCATTTACATATTGGTCAGGTATTTCCATCAGCCGAATCAAATGGGCTGGCCTGGCTAATTATCAAAATATTTTCTTTGACACCCCCGCATTTTGGGAGGGTCTCAAGAACAATGTTATTTGGTTGGGTTGGTTTGCATTAATTGCAACTCCACTAGGCATTTTACTTGCATACCAAATTGACCGTCAGATTCGCGGACACAAGTTTTATGAAACCGCGTACTACCTACCAGTTGTGCTTTCACTTGCAGTAACTGGAATTATTTGGAACTTCTTGCTTCGCCCAGATGGCTTTGTTAATGGCCTTTTTGGTCGAGACATAGATAACGCAATTTCATTCTTTGGCAATTACGACATCAATATTTATGTCATTTTGACCATCGCCTCCTGGCGACATATTGGTTACATCATGCTTTTGTATTTAGCTGGCCTAAAGTCAGTTGATTCAGCGCTACGTGAAGCGGCATCCCTTGATGGTGCCACCGAGTGGCAGACCTTCAAGAAGGTTGTTTTCCCTTCCATGAAGCCGGTAAACATCATCGTTATCGTTATTACGATCATCGAATCTTTACGTGCATTCGACATTGTTTACATTATTTATGGCACTTCAGCCGGATTCCCGATTTTGGGAACCCTGGTATTCCAAAACATCGCTGGTGAAGGCGCATCAATGAAGGGTGCGGCCTATGCGGTTATTCTCTTTGTACTTTCTATCGGACCGATTATTGCCTACCTACGAGCAACCTTTAAGAGTGATGTCCAATGAGTGTAGATCTAGAGCTCGCACAGGCCGCTGCTAAGTACAAAAACAAGCAGAAGGTTAAGGACCGTTTTATCTCAGCCTTCATCGGAATCTTTGCAGTTGTTTGGATCTTCCCTATTGCGTGGACGATCTGGACCTCATTGCGTCCATACAAGGATGTGCGCGCAAACGGTCTCTTTTCTATTCCAAAGACTTTGAATCTAGATAACTACACAGAAGCTATCTCTCGTATGGATCTGCCTTTGTACTTCTGGAACACAGCACTCATTACGATTCCTGCCGTATTTCTAACACTCTTCTTTGGCTCACTCATTGCCTTCGTTGTTAGTAGATATTCATTTAAGTGGAATGTTTCACTTTTGCTACTTTTCACAGCCGGAAACCTGCTTCCAGCACAATTAGTTTTTATTCCTGTTTTCAAGATGTATATCACCTTAGGAAAGACTGTTGGAATTCCGCGCCTTTTGTATGACTCACCCTGGGGCGTGGTCTTGATTCACGTTGCCTTCCAAATGGGCTTTGCAACCTTTGTTCTTTCAAGTTATATGAAGACTGTTCCAAAAGAGATCAGCGAGTCAGCAATGGTTGACGGCGCTAGCGTTTTCACACACTACACAAAGGTGATGTTGCCCTTGCTTCGCCCAGCGCTTGCTTCATTAGGTGTGCTTATGACTACCTGGATTTATAACGACTTCTTCTGGGCTCTTGTACTTATGTCCTCGGATGCAAAGCGTCCGATTACCTCAGCACTCGGCCGATTGCAGGGTGAATTCGTTACGGATTACAACCTACTTGCAGCTGGTGCAACTATCGCTGCACTTCCTACCCTTATCGTCTTCTTTGTATTGCGCAAGCAGTTTGTTTCAGGATTAACACTCGGCTCAACTAAGGGCTAATTTAAGAAAGCTGGGACAAATGAAAGCAATTCAGATCACCGAATTTGGTGGTCCAGATGTCATGCATTTGGTTGATCTAGATACTCCAATTCCAGGTGAAGGCCAAGAGCTATTAAATGTTTTGGCAATCGGAATTAATTACGCTGATACACACCAAACTGAAAACTCATACCTTTCACCACAGAAACTTCCTTTAGTTCCTGGAATTGAAGTGGTCGGAACAACTTCAAAGGGTGTTCGCGTCTTGGCACCAGTTGATGGTGGGGGATATGCACAAAAGGCGATCACTCATTCCGCAACAATGATTCCAATTCCTGATGATGTTTCAGATGGACAAGCGTTGTGCATGTTGGTTCAGGGTTCCACCGCTTGGCACATATTGAAAACCGTTGGACATTTAAAGCCCGGTGAGACAGTTGTAGTTCATGCAGCTGCCGGTGGAGTTGGAACAATTGCTATTCAATTAGCAAAGTTGTGGGGAGCAAAGGTTATTGCGGTTGCATCCTCTGAAGGAAAGCGCGCACTTGCAACCTCACTTGGTGCAGATGTGGTTGTTGAAGCAACACATGAAAATTTAGGTGATGCGATTAAAGCTGCCAATGGTGGCAAGCGAGTAAATCTGATTCTTGAAATGGTTGGCGGAAAGACCTTTGATGAGAGCCTAGAAATTCTTGCCCCATTTGGTCGCCTTGTTACTTACGGGATGGCATCACGTGTTGCCCCATCAATGATTCAGCCAGCGACTCTTATGGGTGGAAGCAAAACGATTACTGGATTCTGGTTGTCACATTGTTTTGGCAAAAAAGAGTTAATGAATGATGTTATAGAGCAGCTTTTTGCTCTAGTTGTTGAAGGAAAGCTGAAGCCGGTAATCGGTGCAACATATCCATTGAGTCAGGCCAGCAAAGCCCACAAAGCGATGTTAAGCCGGGAAACAACAGGCAAAATCACGCTAGATCCTGCCCAATAAATAGGTAATTTTTCCAAAGTGGAAGTAAGAAGGTAGGCTCTGCACTCGACTAATAACCGAGAGATCGGTGCCCCCCTAGCTCAGTCGGTAGAGCGTTTCCATGGTAAGGAAAAGGTCACCGGTTCGATTCCGGTGGGGGGCTCGAAAGAGGTCCTTCACCAAGAAGTACCAATCTTTCACATGCACAACCCTTGGCGGGGTAGCTCAGCTTGGTAGAGCAAGCGGCTCATAATCGCTGTGTCGTGGGTTCAAATCCCGCCTCCGCTACTAGTTCCACAAGCGTGAATTTCGCGCAACGTGCAGGCTCGGGTAACCTAAGCCTCTCGTAATCGACTGAAGGAGTAAGACCATGGCAAGCAAGAGCGCGGACGTTCGTCCAAAGATCACCATGGCATGCGTGGATTGCAAAGAGCGTAACTACATTACAAAGAAGAACCGCCGCAACGATCCAGACCGTATGGAGCTAAAGAAGTTCTGTCCACGTTGCAAGTCTTCAACTCTTCACCGCGAAACTCGCTAATGCTCAATCCCGATTCTGTCGGGCGCACCTTTGCAGGTGCAGAGTCTGTAACTGTTTCTCAATCTGAAATCGATGCCTTTTGTGCTGTCCTTTCTGAAGACAATACATCCGTTGCTCCTCCTACCTTTTCGATTCGAATCACCCTAGATCAATCGCAAGAAATCTTGTCTAACCCTGAAATTGGTTTGGATTGGTCTCGAGTAGTGCATGGGGATCAACGTTTTGATATCAAGCGACCAATCGTTGCGGGCGATACTTTTAAATGTTCTTCAACGATTGAAAGTTACAAAGTTGCAGCCGGCAATGAAATCGTAACTGTGCGCTCTGATCTACATTCGGAAGACCAATTAGTTGCTTCAACCTGGTCAACACTGGTGGTGCGCGCATGATTGAAGTTGGAACTATTCTTGAAGAAAAGGTTTTTTATGTTGATCGTGCAATGCTTAAAGCGTATGCCGATGCCAGTGGGGATCAGAACCCAATCCACCAAAATGAAGAGTTTGCACTCTCAGTCGGCCTGCCGAATGTGATTGCACATGGAATGTTAACCATGGCATTGGTTGGAAAGTTTGTAACAGATTGGGCCGGCGGACCAGCTGCAGTGAAGGAGTTCTCAGGACGCTTTGTTAAGCCGGTTATCGTTCCCGCTGATCAAAAGGTAGATTTAACGGTTTCCGGCGTTGTATCTGAAATTGATGGGGATCAAATCAAAATTGATCTCAGCGCAACCTCTGCTGGAGTTAAAGTCTTAGGTATGTCTAAAGCGGTTGTAGTGAAGTGAGTATTCCTGATTCAGTAACCGCACTTGCTCAAGCACGCATGGATGCTCGAGCCGCTAAAGATTTTGTACTTGCAGATAAGTATCGCGATGAACTACTGCAAGCAGGTTTTGAGGTAGTTGATGTTGCTGGAGGGTACGAACTCCGGCCAAAGAAGCCTTATATAACACTGGCTTATCCACGTGATATTCGTCCAATAGATTTAGAAAAAGATGTAACCGTTGGATTAATTGTTGATGGCTTCACCGAGGATGCATTAGAAACAGTAAAGACGATCAAGGCCAATAGTGATTGCGCAATCGCGATTATTTCAATTGGTGATGCTGGATCTCTCTTTGAACAGATGGATAAACGAACTTACTTAATCTCAGTTAACCCAGGAGCTGCTTGGGGAGATTGTGCCAACGTTTTTCTTGAAAAGGTTAAAAGCAAGTATGTAGTCATAATGGATCCATCGACTCGATTTACAGCGGATGCAATTACTCCTGTAGTAACAGAATTAAAAAGAGGTGAGTACGTAGCTGTTGGCTGGCGCGGCGGTTTGATTAATACCGATGATGAATGGCGTAGTGTTGATGACAAAGGTTCCGGCGAAGTTGATGTTTTATTCTCATACTTCATGGCCTTTAATCGCGAAGCGATGATCGAAGTTGGCGGATTTAATCCTCGTGCTCTCTATTATCGAAATGCAGATATTGAATACTCACTAAAGATTCGACAAGCTGGTGGTCGTTTACTGCAGATGGAGTTGCCATTGATTCAGGATCGTCATCATGGGTATCACGATGCTGATCCCGAGTATCGCGATGTTCAATCTAAGAAGAATTACGACCGCATCCTTGATAAGTACCGAGGTAAAAGCGCAATTTTGTCCCCACGCAGGTAACCTTCTTACATGACCGAGTTATCCAAGTACACCAGCTTCCGCGTGGGTGGCCCGGCGCAAAAAA
>JBEANK010000060.1:0-5873 GCA_041165485.1 Actinomycetota bacterium
CGAAAAAGCAGCGCGTTTCTTGCGTTTCTGCGATGCATTCAATATTCCGATTTTAACCTTGGTAGATGTTCCAGGATTCTTGCCCGGAACTGAGCAAGAATGGGATGGAATTATTCGCCGTGGAGCTAAGTTGCTGTATGCATATGCTGAAGCATCGGTGCCCTTGGTAACCCTGATTACCCGTAAGGCGTATGGCGGTGCTTTTATTGTTATGGGCTCAAAGTATTTAGGGAGCGATATTAACTTTGCATGGCCTACAGCTGAGATTGCAGTAATGGGAGCACAAGGTGCAGTAAATATCCTGTATCGCAATGAACTTGCCGAAGCTAAAGATCCTGTTGCTAAACGTGCCGAGTTAGCAAATGAATACAACGAATCCCTTGCTAATCCTTATCTTGCCGCTGAACGTGGAACCATTGATACTGTGATTGAACCAAGTCAGTCTCGTGCATACATCACAAAAGCGTTTAGAACTCTCAAGACAAAGCGTGATGTTTTGCCAGCTCGTAAACATGGAAATATGCCGCTGTAATGAGATTTGAAATAACTAAAGGAGTCCCAACTCCAGATGAGCTTGCTGCCATAGAAGCGGCTATGGCTGTTCATAAACGTGAAGAGTTAAATCCGGTAATTCGACGCAGCGTCTATGGTTTGCCGCAGTTGCGCCAACCACTTCCACAACAAATTACCTTTGGCGCTAGAAGGTTTGATTCATAATGCCAACTATTGTTCTAGCCTCGCAATCGACCAGCCGTCGTCGTTTATTAGAATCAGCTGGGCTTTCACCAAAAATCATAGTCAGTCACGTCGATGAAGAAACCGAATTTTTCAACTCATTAGCGCCAGCAGACATGGTTATCGCTCTGGCAATTACAAAAGCACACACAGTTCGTGAACAAGTTGATTTTCCAGCCATCATTATCGGCTGTGACTCCACCTTTGAATTTGATGGAGTTTCACTTGGAAAGCCAGGAACCGCCGATGTGGCCACTGAACGAGCAAAGCGAGTTCGAGGTAACTCTGGTTTGCTGCACACAGGACATTGCATCATAGATACCGTTAAAGATGTCGAGATATCCGATCGAGTCACAACTCGCGTGAGCTTTGACCAGATGAGTGATGAAGAGATTGCAGATTACGTATCAACCGAAGAGCCATTGCATGTAGCAGGTGGATTTACACTCGACGGTTTTAGCTCGCCATTTATTCCTTCAATTGAAGGCGACTACACAAATGTCGTTGGCATTTCTATGCCATTTCTTCGTAAGGCTTTTGCTCAGTTGGGTTACACATGGCCACAGGTGAAGGTGATGAGATGAAGCGCGTATTAGTTGCAAACCGTGGAGAAATCGCCTTACGTGTGATTCGTGCCTGTAAAGATCACGGAATCGAAAGTGTTGCCGTTTACTCCGATGAAGATCGAAATTCACTTCATGCGCAAATGGCAGATACTGCTTATTCATTAAACGGAACAACTGCAACTCAGACATATCTCGATATTGAAAAGTTGATTGCGGTTGCACGTGAATCTGGCGCAGATGCAGTTCATCCTGGTTATGGTTTTCTTTCTGAAAACGCTAACTTCGCTCAAGCGGTTATCGATGCAGGATTAACATGGATCGGACCACCACCAGAGGCGATTCGCGCATTAGGTGACAAGGTTTCTGCTCGCAAAATTGCGGCAAAAGCTGGTGCACCATTGGTTGCGGGAACAAAGGACCCGGTTGCAGGTCATGAAGAGGTAACGGCATTTGCAAAGGAACATGGTCTACCGGTTGCAATCAAAGCCGCACACGGAGGTGGTGGGCGCGGACTTAAAGTTGCACGCACTATGGAGGAAATTCCAGAGTTATTCGCATCTGCGGTGCGTGAAGCAATATCTGGCTTTGGTCGAGGCGAATGCTTTGTTGAGCGTTATTTAGATAAACCGCGACATGTTGAAACACAAGTATTGGTTGATAAACATGGCCATGCAGTAGTGGTTAGTACCCGTGACTGCTCTTTGCAACGTCGTCACCAAAAATTAGTAGAGGAAGCACCGGCCCCATTCTTAAGCGCGGCACAAAATGAAGAGCTATACCGTTCAAGTAAAGCGATTATGAAAGAGGCCGGTTATATAGGTGCAGGAACATGCGAATTCTTGATTGGTCTTGATGGAACAATCTCATTTCTTGAGGTAAATACCCGTCTACAGGTTGAGCATCCAGTAAGTGAAGAGGTCACAGGACTTGATTTAGTCCGCGAACAATTCAGAATTGCTGATGGCGAAGCACTTGGCTTTGATGACCCTGAAATTCGCGGTCACTCAATTGAGTTCAGAATTAATGGAGAAGACCCAGGTCGCTCCTTCCTCCCAGCTCCTGGTCGAATTACCGATTGGGCGATACCGACAGGACCTGGTGTTCGAGTTGATGCTGGCTTTAAAGGTGGAGACATGATCGGTGGAAACTTTGATTCACTTCTTGCAAAGTTAATTGTTACTGGTGCAACCCGACAGCAAGCGATTGAAAGAGCTCGACGCGCCTTATCTGAATTTAATGTTGGTGGTTTAGCAACAGCGATTCCATTCCACCGTGCAATTCTTGAAGATCCGGCCTTTACTGAAAATTTCAAGGTGTACACAAGTTATATAGAGAATGAGTTCAACAATGAGATTCCTGCATTTGTTTTAACTGAACCACCGCTTCAAACTTACATGGCACCTGAACACTTAGTAACTGAAGTTAATGGAAAACGATTTGAGATCCTTGTTCACGCACCTAAACCTGTCGTAAAACGCCACCGTGCAAAGCAAACAATGACAGGTGGTTCAAGTGGAGCAGGATTAGTAAGCCCTATGCAAGGAACAGTTGTGAAGATTGCGGTTGAAGAAGGCGCAAAGGTTGAGGTCGGCGATCTCATAATTGTTCTTGAAGCGATGAAGATGGAACAACCCTTAACCGCTCATAAGTCTGGAATTATCACTAATCTCACCGCTGTAATTGGATCCACGGTTTCAAGTGGCACCAATCTGTGTGAGATTGTCGATCAATAATTAGGCTTTGCAAGGGGTAATTCCGAAGTTACTCTTAGCCTATGGATCACTCATTAGCCCAGGAAGTACATGCCTGGATCGCAGATGATCCGGATCCAACAACAGCTGCGCAGTTGCAACAATGGCTCGATGCCGAGGATGAAATTGAGTTGCGTGCATCCTTTAATGGTTTTCTGCAGTTTGGAACCGCGGGTTTAAGAGGACCGATTAGACCTGGGCCATCTGGAATGAATCGTGCCGTTGTAGGTCGCGCAGCTTCAGGAATCGTTGCTTATATGAAAGAGCGCAACCTTACCTCTGTCGTAATTGGTCGGGATGCTCGTTATGGCTCAGAGGATTTCACCTTTGAAACAGCTGAAATTATGAGCGGTGCAGGAATAAAGGTTTACGTCTTACCCCGACCATTACCAACACCCGTTTTAGCTTTTGCAACAAATGAATTGAAGTGCGATGTTGGCATCATGGTGACCGCTAGTCACAATCCACCACAGGACAATGGGTACAAGGTGTACTTGGGTGGAACGGTGGATGGAATTCACTACCGCGGCTCACAAATCGTCTCACCAACTGATGAAGCGATTGCGGCAAAGATTGCTGCCGTAACCTCTTTAAAATCTCAACCACGCGGAAAAGTGTGGGAGGTTTTAGGTGAAGAGATAATTCAAAAGTACATTGCACGAACCGCATCTTTAGCAACCAACCCTGGCTCACTTCGAATTGTCTACACAGCAATGCATGGTGTTGGTACAGAGACAATTCAAGGTGTCTTTCATAAGGCAGGCTTTCCTTCCCCCATTCTTGTCGATGCACAAGCAGCACCAGATCCTGATTTCCCAACGGTTGCCTTTCCTAACCCAGAAGAGCCAGGTGCAATAGATCTAGCCCTAGAAACTGCAAAGAGTTTTGATGCTCATCTGGTAATCGCCAACGATCCAGATGCTGATCGATGTGCAGCTGCGGTCAATGATCCTTTTACGGGATGGCGCATGCTGCGCGGAGATGAATTAGGGGCAATTTTCGCTGAATCTATAGCTCGAAATATAGATTCAGGAATTTTTGCTAACTCGATTGTTTCTTCTTCAATCGTGAAAAAGATTGCATCCCATTACAACTTAGAGTTCAAAGAAACTTTGACTGGCTTTAAATGGCTAGCAAAGATTGAGAACCTAACCTTCGGTTATGAAGAAGCGCTTGGATACGCTGTTGATGCCATTACGGTCAATGATAAGGATGGAATCTCTGCCGCAATCTCTCTGGCGCAAATCGCAACTGATTTAGCTGCAGAAGGAAGAACAGTTTTAGATTTACTCGACGAGGTTTGGGCACGTCATGGTTTTCATGCAACTGAACAAATTTCAATTCGTTTAAGCGATCTCTCAAAGGTTGGCGTGATACTTGGAGGTTTACGCAGCAACCCACCAAAGGATATTGCTGGACGTTTAGTAACCTCTATCGATGATCTGGCATCTCCTACTGATGGCCTGCCACCAACGGATGGTTTAAGGATTTGGCTAGATGGCGGGGTGCGAATCATCATTCGTCCAAGTGGAACTGAAGCAAAGATGAAGTGTTACATTGAGGCTATAGAAAAGGATTCAAAGACCGCACAAGGGGTTTTGGATCAATTACGACCACCGCTTAAGGAATTGTTATCGTGAATTTTTACGGTTTAGTCGATGGCAGCGATGCTTCGCTAAAGAGCTACCTTAACAATCTTTCAGGTGTAGACCAGGTGGGTGCAGAGGCCCGAGCAGCGATGCTTGCAACTCGAAGTATTAAGACAAGCTCTAAGCGTTGGGCCATCGATACAGCGATCACAATGGTGGATCTAACGACACTCGAAGGTGCCGATACCCCAGGAAAAGTTAAAGCGTTATGCACCAAAGCGGTTCGACCAGATCCAACTGACTCAACGGTTCCAAGTGTTGGCGCTGTCTGTGTCTATAACGACATGGTTTCTGTAGCACGAACCCACCTAGATTTGATTGGTGGGCAGCATGTTCCGGTAGCTGCTGTTTCAACCGCTTTTCCTTCAGGCCGAGCTTCGATGGCGGTAAAGATTCAAGATACGCAAGATGCAATTGATGCTGGTGCCGCCGAGATCGACATGGTTATTGATCGTGGCGCATTTCTAGCGGGCCGTTATATCGAAGTTTTTAACGAGATTGTGCAGATCAAGCAGGTATGTGGCGAAAAGGCCCACCTCAAAGTTATCTTCGAAACTGGCGAACTTGTCACCTATGACAATGTTCGCAAGGCTTCTTTCTTAGCGATGGCAGCTGGAGCAGATTTCATTAAAACTTCAACGGGCAAAGTCGCACCTGCTGCTACTCCCCCAGTTGTTTTGGTTATGCTCGAAGCGGTTCGTGATTTTTACGAGATGACTAACACCCGAATCGGTGTAAAGCCTGCCGGCGGGATCAGAAATACAAAGGATGCGATTAAACAATTAGTTTTGGTCAATGAAACCGTTGGACCAGAATGGCTCAATCCGAAGCTGTTTCGGATTGGTGCAAGTGCTTTGCTCAATGACTTATTGATGCAACGCATGAAGATGGATGAAGGTTATTACTCAAGCCCTCTGTATGTGACGATGGATTAGTGGAGAGAACAATGAGCTTCGAATACGCCCCAGCACCTGAATCTCGAGCGGTGGTCTCAATCAAACCAAAGTACGGCCACTTCATCGGTGGAAGGTTTGTTGCAGGTAGCAAGCACTTTCCGACGGTTAACCCTGCATCTGAAGAGATCTTGTCTCAGATCGCCCTTGCTGGAAAGGCTGAAGTTGATGCCGCGGTTAAAGCTGCTCGCAAGGCGTACACAACCACCTGGTCAAAGA
>JBEANK010000061.1:0-5787 GCA_041165485.1 Actinomycetota bacterium
TGTGTCAAAGGTCCGCGTACATGAGTTGGCAAAACAACTCGGTATGGAGAGCAAGGTTGTTCTTGCAAAACTCCAAGAAATGGGCGAGTTTGTTCGCTCAGCATCATCAACGGTAGAAGCGCCTGTAGTGCGCAAACTGATCGAAATGTATCCCGATGCAAAACCGGTCGAGGAGAAAAAGCCTGTCAAAAAGGCTGCAGCTAAGAAAGCCGCTGCAAAGCCAAAGGGCGAGGTTAGTGCAGAGCGGGCAGCGGAGTTAGCCGCCGAACTCGGTGTCGATATTGAAGCGCTCAAACTTGAGCAAGCTAAGTCGATTGCTAATAAGGAAGAGGCTGCAAAGCATGAGGCTGCCAAGCTGGAGTCAACACAGCGTGCAGCTGAAAACACTGCTACGTCAGCACCTGCTGGGCCAACACCATCTGTTCCAGCACCACGTCCAGGTAACAATCCATTTTCAACAGGTGGTGCAGTTCCACGCCCACCACGACCTGGTAACAATCCATTTTCAACAGGTGGCGCAGTTCCGCGTCCGCCACAACGTCCTGCAAGTGGACAAGGAAGTGGCGCACCACGACCAGGTATGGCCGGTTCACGTCCAGGTTCTGTTCGTCCAGGTTTTGCTGCACGTCCTGGTGCACCGCGTCCTGCCGGTGGTGGATTTACTCCACGTCCAGGTGGTTCCTCTGCATCACCATCTTCATCTCCATACAAATCAAATACACCAGGAGCTGGTGCACCAAGTGGTGGTCCGCAGCGTCCAGGTGGTGGTCGTCCACCACAACGTGGTGGCGCAGGTGGTGCATTTGGAAAGAATGCAAGCAAGAAGTCAGGACGTAAACAAAAGTCTCGCAAGGCTTTACGTGATGAGTTCGACAATATGCAGGCACCACAACTTGGTGGCGCAGTTGTTCCTCACGGTGATGGCAAGACTCCAGTTCGCATGCGTCGCGGTGCCTCTTTGGCAGATTTTGCAGAAAAGATTGGTGCAGATCCAGCAGCATTAGTAGCAGCGCTATTCCACTTAGGTGAAATGGTTACTGCAACACAATCTGTTGATGCCGATACCTTTGAAATTCTTGGTGTTCAACTGGGTTATGACATTCAAATTGTTAGTCCAGAAGATGAAGACCGCGAGTTGCTACAAGATTTCGATATCGATCTTGCGGGTGAGTTAACGGATGTAGATCCAGATTCATTGGTTGCACGTCCACCCGTTGTAACTGTCATGGGTCACGTTGACCACGGTAAGACATCACTTCTTGATGCCATCCGTAAATCAGAGGTCATGAAGGGTGAGGCTGGCGGAATTACTCAGCACATCGGCGCCTACCAAATTCACCATGATCATGAGGGAACTAACCGAGCTATTACATTTATCGATACACCAGGACACGAAGCCTTTACCGCAATGCGTGCACGTGGTGCCAAGGTAACTGATATTGCAGTCCTAGTTGTTGCAGCAGATGATGGAATCATGCCTCAGACAATTGAAGCTTTAAATCACGCGCAGGCCGCTGATGTTCCAATCGTTGTAGCTGTTAACAAGATTGATAAAGAAGGCGCTAACCCTGACAAGGTCCGCCAGCAGTTAACCGAGTACAACTTGATCGCCGAGGAGTACGGCGGAGACACAATCTTCGTAAATGTTTCTGCAAAGGGTGGCATGGGAATTGATCAACTCATTGATTCAATTCTTTTGACCGCAGATGCAGCGATTGATCTTCGCGCAGTTGCCGAAGATGATGCTCGCGGTGTTGCTATTGAAGCTCACCTCGATCGCGGTCGTGGCCCTGTAGCGACCGTCTTGGTGCAACGTGGAACTCTCAAGATCGGTGATGCAATTGTTGCCGGTAGTGCCTTCGGTCGTGTTCGTGCGATGTTGGATGAGAATGGGGACAATGTTGATATCGCTGGTCCATCACGTCCGGTTCAGGTTCTAGGTTTCACATCCGTACCAAGTGCAGGCGACACCTTCCTCGTTGCCGATGAAGACCGTACCGCACGTCAGATTGCTGAAAAGCGTCAAGCTGCAGAACGTAACGCTCAGCTTGCTAAGGCTCGCAAGAAGGTTTCTCTTGAAGACTTCATGGAGCAATCCAAGATCTCCACTCTCAACCTTATTCTTAAGGGCGATGTATCTGGTTCTGTTGAAGCGCTAGAAGATGCATTAATGCAGTTGGATGTTGGTGCTGAAGTTGATCTTCGCGTTATTCACCGCGGCGTTGGTGCAATCACCAAGAGCGATATCACCTTGGCATCTGCATCAACTGCGGTTGTGATCGGCTTTAACGTTAAGCCTGAACCACAAACCGCGATTTATGCTGATCAAGAAGGTGTCGAAGTTCGCTTCTACTCAGTTATTTACAACGCAATTGAAGAGATTGAAATGTCTCTCAAGGGCTTGCTCAAGCCTGAGTTCGAGGAAGCGATCATCGGTAACGCTGAAGTTCGTGAAATCTTCAAATCATCTAAGGCTGGAAATATCGCTGGATCTGTCGTTAAGGATGGAATCATCCGTCGTAACGCAAAGGCAAGAATCCTGCGCAATGGAGCTGTCTTGGTTGATAACCTCACCATTGATTCACTCAAGCGCTTCAAGGATGATGCCACCGAAGTCCGTGAGGGATTTGAGTGCGGTATTGGTCTTGGAAACATGAAGGAGATCGCACCTGGCGATATCGTTCAGTGTTTCGAGATGCGTGAGAAAAAGCGAGCATAAACAATGGGTCAATCACATCGCACACTAAAGGTTGCTGACCGCATCAAAGTGGTGGTTGCAAATTTACTGGAGACAAAGATCAAAGATCCACGTCTTGGGTTTGTGACCGTTACAGATGCTCGTGTAACTGGGGATCTTCAACAAGCCTCAATCTTTTACACAGTACTTGGTGATCTCGATGAGCGCGCTGCAACTGCGGCGGCTCTCGAGAGCGCTAAGGGTGCGATTAGATCTGCACTTGGCCGTGAACTTGGACTTCGCATCACTCCAAGCATTGAATTCTTTGAAGATGGTTTGCCGGAAAGCGCTAAAGCTTTGGATTCATTACTTGAGAAGGTCCATGAACAGGATGCTCAAGTTGCTGCACTTCGCAAGAATGCGCAGTACGCCGGGGGAGAAGATCCTTACAAAGCACCGCGTATTATCGAAGATTAGTTGCGATGATGCATGGATTTCTGGTTGTAGATAAAGAACCAGGTATGACAAGCCACGATGTGGTTGCAATCGCACGACGAGCATTAGGTACACGCAAAGTTGGACATGCAGGAACTCTTGATCCAATGGCGACTGGGGTTTTAGTTCTTGGTTTCAACAACGGAACACGTCTGTTGCAGTACATAACCGATGGCGACAAGAGCTATCAAGCAACCGTTGTTTTAGGTGCTTCGACAGTTACCGATGATTTCGAAGGCGAAGTAATTTCGACGGCTGATGCTTCATCCATAACTGATGAACAAATCAACACAGTACTCGACACTATGCGTGGAACCTTCATGCAGCGTCCAAGCTCTGTCTCTGCTGTCAAGGTTGATGGTGAACGAGCTTATGATCGTGTTCGCGCGGGTGAAACTGTTGTTTTGGCCTCCCGCGAGGTGACTATTTCACAGTTAGATGTTCTCGAGATTCGCCGCTTAGAGCAACGCGTCGAGATCGATATTGAAGTTACGTGTTCGGCGGGCACCTACATTCGATCAATTGCGCGTGATTGCGGGGATGCGCTCAAAGTAGGAGGACATCTTTCAGCCTTACGTCGCACACGAGTTGCAGGTTTTACTGCCGTTGGTGCAGGAAGTATTGCAGGGCTGAAAAATGGAGAGTTTACAACGCTGGATCTAGCTGAGGTCGCGCGAGCAACCTTTCCAGTTCGCGAGATTGCATTGGATGAAAAGCTAGAGCTTTCATTTGGTAGAACTCTGGCAGCAAATCCCGCAGATGGGATTTATGCCGGAGTATCAGCTGCGAATGAATTAGTCGCACTCTTGAGCAATGTTGATGGTAAAGCCAAACCGATCGCTGTATTCGCGGCAGCGCATTGATTCTGAGATAATGAGCATATGAGCATCGTTGTAATAGGAAATTTTGATGGAGTCCATAAAGGACATCAACAGATTCTCAACCGTGCCAAGACGCTCGCAGGTGATGAGAAAATCATTGCATTGACCTTTGATCCTCATCCAGTTTCGGTTTTTGCACCTGAAAGGGCTCCTTCGCTTTTAACAATCCTGAGCGACAAAATTGAGTTGTTAAAGATTCACAACGCCGATCAGGTAGCGGTAATAAAGTTTACAAAAGAGTTTGCTGCGATGGCACCAGAGGATTTCGTCAATAAAGTTTTAGTGGAACAACTCAAAGCATCAACCGTCATTGTGGGGGCTAACTTCACCTATGGGCATAAAGCAGCAGGCAATGTTGAATCACTGAGCAAGCACACTGAATTTGAAACGGTGGTTTTGGATTTGCAGGCAGATAATGATGAAAGCATTTCATCAACAAGAATTAGAAAAGCGCTCATTGACGGAAATGTTGAAGCTGCGCGAGAAATGTTGACCCGCCCACATCGCTTAGATGGCATCGTTGTTCACGGCGAAAAACGTGGTCGTGAAATTGGATATCCAACTGCAAATCTTGGAAACATTGATGGGCAAACAATTCCCGCAGATGGTGTTTATGCCGGTTGGCTAACTGTGGGGATTGATCGTTGGCCAGCTGCGATTTCAATCGGGACAAACCCAACATTTGAAGGTGTGCGTGGACGACAGGTTGAGGCATACGCATTGGATCAAGTTGGATTAGATCTTTATACGAAAGCGGCAACTATCGAGTTTGGATGGCGATTGCGAGATACATTGAAGTTTGATGGTCTCGATCCGCTTTTGGAGCAGATGGCCAAGGATTGCCGAGAGGCCCGTCGATTGACTGAGCTGTAAGCGGGGATTTTGACCCGATTTCAGGTATACAGAGCCCGACTGTTACCCTTGCCCTTCAATCGAGTTAGCGAGTTTCTCGTGAGTCAAACCGAGAAGCCCTCGTGCTCAGTACATAAGGAGAACAAGAAATGGCATTAACACCAGAAGTAAAGAAGGAAATCATTGCTCAGTACGGTTCTACCCCTACTGACACAGGATCACCTGAAGCACAGGTCGCGCTACTTTCAAAGAGAATTGATCAGATCACTGATCACTTGAAGGCTAACCCACATGATCACCACAACCGTCGTGGTCTTTTGTTGTTAGTTGGTCGTCGTCGCCGCATCCTTCAATACCTAGCGAAGACAGATATCAACCGTTACCGCGCAATTATCGAAAAACTCGGTATTCGCCGCTAATTAAGTACAACCAATCTGCCGTAGAGCGATAGTCCTCGGTAGTGGTTTCCGCGCTTGAATACTTGCGCGTGAACTTCGATCGAAGACTCTTGCGTCTTGAGCAGATTAAAAAACTCAACAATTCTGTTGTGTTTTCAATCTACAAAGAGGAGGACCCATGGAGGGTCAAGAGGTTCAGTCAGCCGTTGCAGTTATTGATAACGGAAAATTCGGAAAACGAGAGATTCGTTTTGAAACAGGTCGCCTAGCGCGCCAAGCAGCTGGAGCTGCAGCTGTTTATCTAGATGATCAAACAATGATCTTCTCAGCGACAACAGCATCAAAAACTCCAAAGGATCAATTTGATTTCTTTCCTTTAACAGTTGATGTTGAAGAGAAGATGTATGCAGTTGGTCGTATTCCAGGATCATTCTTCCGTCGTGAAGGTCGTCCATCAGAGGATGCAATTCTTACCTGTCGTTTG
>JBEANK010000062.1:0-5781 GCA_041165485.1 Actinomycetota bacterium
CAGCCGATAGCAGCAATGCTCGGCGCTCATCGCGAGGCAAGCGAGCCTTGTTGGATGTGTCTACGTTACTCATTGGTCTAATCGTACGGCAGAATTACCGAACATGAA
The DNA here is from genome assembly GCA_041165485.1 of Actinomycetota bacterium. Classification (GTDB taxonomy): domain Bacteria; phylum Actinomycetota; class Actinomycetes; order Nanopelagicales; family Nanopelagicaceae; genus Planktophila. The sequence continues at coordinate 109 of JBEANK010000062.1, forward strand.
CCGCTCCTATGAAGGCTTCCGCATCCTGCTCGTGCATGCACATCCTGATGATGAAACCATCAATAACGGGGCAACCATGGCTTTGTACGCAGATCGTGGGGCACATGTCACCCTTGTGACCTGCACACGTGGAGAAGAAGGCGAAGTTTTGGTTCCATCCCTTTCACATTTGGCAAGTAGCCAAAAGGATCAATTAGGCACACATCGAGAAACCGAATTAGCTGATGCAATGAAGGCGTTGGGCATTACTGATTATCGTTTTCTGGGTGCTCCATCAATAAAGTATCGCGATAGCGGAATGATGGGAACCGAGCCAAACAATCGTCCAGATGTTTTCTGGCAAGCAGATATTGATGCAGCTGCAAAGATCTTGGTTAAAATAATTGACGAAGTTAAGCCTCATATTTTAATTACTTATGATGAAATCGGTGGATACGGTCATCCCGATCATATTCAGGCACATCGTGTTGCTATGAGAGCTTCAGAATTATCTACATGGCAGATCCAGAAGATTTACTGGAACACAATGCCCAAATCAGTACTGGCTGAAGGTATTACAAAGATGAAAGAGATTGGTTCAGATTTCTTTGGTGCCGAAAGTGTTGATGATCTTCCATTTGCAAAGGATGATGAGTTTGTTACAACTTTGATTAATGGCGCTGATTATGTGGATGCAAAGATGGCTGCCATGAAAGCCCACGAGACTCAGATTTCATTAGATGGTCCATTCTTTGCTCTTTCCAATAATTTAGGGTTACAGATCTGGGGCGATGAGTACTACACATTGGTCAAAGGGGTAAAGAGTGAACCCTTTGATGCACATGGCCGAGAAACTGATTTAACCTCTGGAATCACACTGTAATGAAAGGTATCTACTCACTTTTATTTGGCGCCGCACTTGGTGCAAGTTCAATCTTTCTCCATAGCTTTTATCCACCAGTAGGACTTGTTGTGTCACTCGTAGCGACGGGAATGGGTATTTGGGCAACTGGAAGATTGTGGGGAAAGCGCGTATATAAATTTATCGCTGCGATCGCTTGGGCATTAGTAGTTCTTCGTGCTGGGTTCCCTGGACTTAATGAAGAGTACTTAGTTCAAGGTGACACCATCGGTGTTTCTCTTATCAACTTTGGATTTATTGCAATTGTGATTGCGATTATTACTCCGCTTTAACTCCAGCTTTGGCCGTCGGGAGTATCTTTAATTTCCAACCCGAGACTCTCTAACTCAACTCGCAACCGATCGCTATCTGCCCAACGCTTCTCTGTGCGAGCAATGGCTCGCTCATCCAGTAGCGATTTCATTTGAGGTGTCAGGATTTTGACCTCAAGTGGTCGATCTAGATCAAGTCCCAGAACTTGATCTGCATAACGAAAAATCGAAGCCCTATTTTCAAAGTCAGATTTTTCAAGCTCGCGCAATCGCATGATGACGCGTGGTGTATCAAGATCGGTGTTGAAGGCTAAATCAATCTCTGGATCACTCTGCATTGAGTTGTTACCGCCCCATTGAGAAATCTTGAAGCGCCAACGTTTTAATGTCTCATGTGCAGCTTCAATTGAGTTCCAGGTTAGATCCATTTGAGAGCGGTATTTGTTTTCCAGGAAGCAAAGGCGAATAGCGAGAGGATCAATTCCACGCTCGATGACATCCTTTAAAAGAACAACATTTCCAGAACTTTTTGACATCTTTTTGCCTTCAAAAAGTAGATGCTCGCCATGGACCCAAAGATCAACCGCTTCGTTATCAATCAGAGCATTGGATTGCGCTCGTTCATTCTCATGATGAGGAAAACGTAGGTCGATGCCACCTACATGTATATCAACATGTCCATCCAACAGCTCTAATGACATGGCTGAGCACTCGATATGCCAACCCGGAAACCCCTTACCCCATGGAGATTCCCACACCATTTCCGTGCGATCCCCGGCGGTTTTCCATAGCGCCCAATCGGCGTGAAATCTCTTCGCGCCATCTTCGGTGTATTCATAACGATGGCCCGGCTTTAATGAGTCAAGTTTATTTCCACTAATTGCGCCGTAACTTGCAAACTTTTGCGCGCTGAAATACACGGAAGAATCGGAACCAACATATGCAAAATCAGCATCGATCAACTTTCCAATTAGAGTCAACATCAAATCAATGCTTTCACTTGCTCGTGGATATGCCGCCGCTGGCAGAATATTGAGATCTGCTAAATCTTGATGGAACTTGGCTTCATACTTTCGAGCGATCTCGAAGGGGTCAACCTTTTCTAATTTAGCCTGAGCGAGCATCTTGTCATCATTGACGAAATCTTCAGACATATGTCCAACATCGGTAATGTTTTGAATTAGGTATGGATGTAAACCATTGAGTCGAACTACACGAGCAATTAAGTCAGAGAGCAGAAAAGTTCGGAGATTTCCGACATGGGCATCACGGTAGACAGTTGGGCCGCAGCAATACATCTGAATTTGTTTGCGAGTTACATCGATCTCTTTGAGTTGTCGTGATTGTGTGTCGTATAACTTCATACCTTTTCAATCACCCGCTTCCAGACAAAAATCTCACTATGAGAGAATTCAATTATCTCCCCACGCTTATTGCGCAATGTGTACGGGGTCAGAAGATGCCCCAAAATGTCACGAAACCCACCGTGTGGATCATGGAGTCTGATGCTGACCCGAGAGCCGATGAGTTCGGCAAATTGTGACTCGAGCTCTGTTGGCATGAGACAACGATAAGCCCACCTTTAAGTATCAACCAGCGGTAAATATCGCGCACTGGAGAGAGTTGCCGTTAGAATTCGGGCAGATACTTTGCCCAACACTTTGGAGGCCGCCCGTGACCTATGTGATTGCAGACCCATGCATCGATGTGAAAGATAAGTCCTGCATCGAAGAGTGCCCGGTAGATTGCATTTACGAAGGTGATCGCATGCTGTACATCCAGCCAGATGAGTGTGTGGATTGCGGCGCATGTGAGCCGGTTTGCCCAGTAGAGGCAATTTATTATGAGGATGATGTCCCTGGTCAATGGAAAGAGTTTGGCAAGGTCAATACAGAGTTCTTTATTGAAATCGGTTCACCAGGTGGAGCAAGCAAGGTAGGTCCAACTGGAACAGATCACGCTTCAGTTTCAGCTCGACCACCAAAGAGCGAGTAACCGTTGCGTGCCCAGCTCCCAGATTTTCCGTGGGATGCGTTAGCGCCATACGGTGAGAAAGCCCGTTCCCACCCACAAGGGATAATTGATCTCTCGCAAGGAACACCTGTCGATCCAACACCTGAATTTATACAACAAGCTTTTAGCGATGCATCAAACTCTCCAAGTTATCCGGTCACTGCTGGAACCGCGGAACTTCGCGCAGCAATAAAGAAGTGGGCGATAGATCGCTTAGGTGCAACAGGTGAGTTTGATGTTCTGCCTTTAATTGGCTCTAAAGAGTTAGTGGCCTGGCTTCCCACATATCTTGAAGCAAACACAGTTTTAATTCCAGAGATTGCATATCCGACATATCACGTAGGAGCGGTATTAGCAGGGGCAGAGTCTGTACCAGTTGAAATTGATGCAAAAAGCTGGCCTGCTGCAGATTTAGCGTGGCTGAACTCTCCCTCCAATCCAACTGGTCGAGTTCATAGCATCGAGGAGATTAAAGCGTGTATTGATTGGTCTCGCAATAATAAATCAGTTTTGATCTCCGATGAGTGTTATCTCGAATTTGATCACACGGCACATTCAGTGTCAGTCTTATCGCAAACTGGTGGAGATAACACCAATATTTTGGCGGTGCACTCCTTATCAAAGCGTTCATCGATGGCCGGCTATCGCGCAGCTTTCATGGTTGGAGACAGCGCATTGATCGCACAAATCCGTGAGATACGAAAGCATGGCGGAATGATGGTTCCTTTGCCGGTGCAGAAGGCGATGACAGTTGCATTGTCAGATGATCTTCATGTCGCAGAACAACGCGCTCGCTATAACGCACGTAAAGATGCGCTGCGTCCTGCACTGGAGGCAGCAGGATTTACAGTTGAGTTCAGTAATTCAGGTTTGTATTTATGGTGCACCCGCAATGAAGATGCATGGACAAGTGTTGCTTGGCTGGCAGAGCGCGGAATCCTTGCAACCCCTGGCAGTTTTTACGGCCACATGGGAAAGAACCACATTCGCATCGCAATGACAGCCTCTGATGCCCACATTGCAGATGCAGTTCAACGTTTGAAGGCGTAAAAGTGGCTGTAGCGATCTTGTTAGTAGGTGGCTTTGGCACACGCTTGATGCCACTAACTCGTAATACTCCCAAGCCCATGCTCACAGTCGCAGGAATTCCTGTTACTGAGCACCAATTAATGATGGCTAAAAAGGCTGGAATTACTCAGATTGTTTTAGCAACCTCATATCTATCCGAAGTTTTTACACCGTACTTCGGAGATGGATCGCAGTGGGGCATGAGCATTAAGTATGCGGTTGAAAAAGAGCCACTTGGAACTGGTGGTGCGATCCGAAATGCAGCACAGCTATTAGATACGCAAGAGTCAGTAGTAATTTTAAATGGCGATGTCCTTAGTTCACATGATTTAGCAGAGCAGATCAGAGAACATGAAGCCCACGATGCCGATGTAACCTTGCACTTAACTCAGGTAGAAGATGCCCGAGCATTTGGTTGTGTGCCAACCGATTCAACGGGAAGAGTTACAGCATTTCTAGAAAAAATGGATAACCCGGTTACAAATCAAATTAATGCGGGTTGCTATGTATTTAACCCTCGAGTTATAAATACCATTCCCTTGGATACCGTCGTTTCAGTAGAACGCGAAACATTTCCTCAGTTAGTAAGTAACGGCGCAAAGATTTATGGGTATTTAGAAAATGCATATTGGTTAGATATCGGAACTCCAAAAGCCTTATTGAAAGCTTCAACAGATATTGTTCTTCGCACTGGTCCCGGCCTGGCGATGCCGGGTTCAACTATCGAACCTTCGGCGCAGATCATCGGTGGTAGCTGTATCGGCCGCGGTGCTTCAGTAGGCGACGGCGCCCTTATCGATGGCTCCATTATCGAAGATGGGGCGGTGATTGGGAGCCAAGCCTCTATTACTAACTCATTTATTGCAGCAGGTGCTGTTGTCGACAAAGAGGCGAAAATAGCCTCATCTTTTGTCACAAAGGGTGAAATTCTTCCAATTCCGCAGTAGTTCAGGGGGATTTTTCTATTCCCGGGCTTGACATGGACGAGTTACAAGCGTGTAATTCACTCCTAAGAAAGTCTTTTCCAAGAGGGATGAGACAAGATCTAGCTAATGGAGCATCGACATTATGCCGATTCAACCCGCAGCCCAGAACTCCCCAATCCCCACTTCAGGCCCAACAATCACACTCGCATCTGGCGAAAATATGGAGCTTTCATGGCAGGAGCGCGCGCTGTGTGCGCAAACCGATCCAGAAGCTTTCTTTCCAGAAAAGGGTGGCTCAACTCGTGAAGCAAAGCGTGTATGTCTTTCATGCGATGTTCGCTCCGAGTGTCTTGAGTACGCACTAGCTCATGATGAGCGCTTCGGAATTTGGGGCGGGCTCTCAGAGCGAGAGCGCCGTCGCTTAAAGCGTCGTACTGCGTAAGGTTCACATTTCTCTAACGAGAAAGTGAGTTATACCTATGGCTTCCCAAGCCGCAGTCGATAAGCATCGTGT
>JBEANK010000063.1:0-5952 GCA_041165485.1 Actinomycetota bacterium
CGTGTCTCAGTCCCAGTGTGGCCGGTCGCCCTCTCAGGCCGGCTACCCGTCGTCGCCTTGGTGAGCCATTACCTCACCAACAAGCTGATAGGCCGCGAGATCATCTTCAACCGAAAAACTTTCCAAACCCGCGGATGCCCGCAGGTTTCATATCCGGTATTAGCCCCGGTTTCCCGGAGTTATCCCAGTGTTGAAGGCAGATTTCTCACGTGTTCCTCACCCGTTCGCCGCTAATTCACACCCGAAGGTGCTTCATCGCTCGACTTGCATGTGTTAAGCACGCCGCCAGCGTTCGTCCTGAGCCAGGATCAAACTCTCCATAGAAAGTTTTGGAAATCAACGGGTATAGCTTTTTATGGCTATACCTCATTGAGGTATTTATATATTTGCCGTGGTTGTTATGTAATCAAAAGCATTGTAAAACAATGATTTTTCGCTATTAAAAGCATGACTAAATAAGCCACTATTGGCATTGACTTATGGCACGCTGTTGAGTTCTCAAGGTACGGATGCGCACTGCTTCTCAGGATTTCTCCTGATTTTCAGGGCAGATCGCCAAACTTAGTGCATGCATGCAGGCGCGGTCAAACCGGCCTAAATGAGGTACTAGATCTGGCTGAGGCTCAATCTCTTGAGCTTCTGTGCCTACTGTCCGGCCTAAATCGTCCGTTCCCAGCAAGGAGCGTAACTATACAGAGACGGGATGGACCGGTCAAATCGACATGGCCGAAGACCGGGTTTGGCAACAAGTACAGGAAAAACGCGAATTATCCACGCCCGCCAGCGTTTTAGAGCCCTTTTGGGGCTATTAGGCTAATTCGACGGCAGCGAGATCTCGCTTACCTTTTCTCAAAACCGCATATTTTCCGCATAAAAAGTGGGTTTTTGAGGGTCTGAAATCCTCACCTGAAATCTTCTCATTATTGAGATATGCGCCACCCTCTTTGACGATGCGTCGTGCAGCTGATTTCGACTCTACAACCCCTGTTGCCGCTAAGAGATCAACCCATGTTGGAATCTCTTCTTTAGCTGAAATCGTTGTACGAGGAAGTTCAGCTAACGCCGATGCAAGTGTTGCTTCATCTAACTCTGAAAGTTCACCTTGTCCAAATAATGCACGCGCCGCGGCTTCTACACGTTGCGTTGTCTCTTCGGAATGAACTAGTGAAGTTAATTCGCGAGCTAATGCACGGTGTGCTTCACGTAAACCAGGGTTTTCGTTGTGTGATTTTTCAAGTTCCAGAATCTCTTCATGGGATTTGAATGAGAAAACCTTCAAGAAGTTAATTACATCTTTGTCATCGGAGTTCAGCCAAAATTGGAAGAAGGCGTATGGCGATGTCATCTCGGGATCTAGCCACACCGATCCGCCAGCGGTCTTTCCAAACTTAGTTCCATCAGCCTTCATCAATAGTGGAACAGTTAAAGCGTGACCACTTCCCTGCTCAACACGTCGAATGAGATCTAATCCTGCAACGATATTTCCCCACTGGTCAGATCCACCAACCTGCAAGGTGCAGTTATTGCGGCGGTAGAGTTCGAGGAAATCGTAGGATTGCAAAACCTGGTAAGAAAATTCAGTGTATGAAATTCCTCCGCCTTCAAGGCGAGCCGATACAGAATCCTTAGACAACATCTGATTAACGCTGAAGTGCTTGCCGATATCTCGTAGGAATTCGATGGCGCTTAAAGGTGATGTCCAATCCAAGTTGTTAACAACCTGAGCTGGATTTTTCGGTGCATCAAAATCAAGAAAGGCAGAAACCTGGTTACGTATTCGATTTACCCAGCCCTCAACAATTTCAGTGCTATTAAGAGTGCGCTCCTCATTCTTTCCGCTTGGGTCGCCCACGAGACCTGTAGCGCCTCCTACGAGTGCAATGGGATTATGTCCAGCTAATTGAAAGCGACGCAATACAAGCAAAACAACAAGGTTTCCCGCATGTAGCGAAGGCGCAGTTGGATCAAAGCCACAGTACAGAGTTATTGGCTTCTTAAGTGATTCTAGGAGTGCGGCCTCATCAGTTGATTGTGCCAATAATCCACGCCAGCGGAGATCTTCGATCAGGTTCATGCGCTCATCATCTCTGAAAATGCCTTCTGCTTGCTGGCAATTTCCTTTTGGGTTGTGGTGTTTGCTGTTAAAGCATCCTTAATCTGTTGGGCAACCAAATCGGGTGCTGTGCCACCAGATGTTGTCCGAGAACTCAGCGCTCCATGAACGGTGAGTACCTCGCGCACTCCCGCATCTAGTTGTGGGTGTACAGAAGTAAATTCGGAATCAGTTAATTGATGCAGTTGGCGATCGGTGGTTTCACATAACGCAACACACTTACCCGCAGCTTCATGTGCTTGCGCAAATGGCACATTCTTCTTAGCTAGGTAATCTGCGATCTCTGTTGCTAAAGAAAAACCAGTTGGGGCTGCAAGCGCCATTTTTTCGCGATCAAAATCAGTTGTTGCAATCATTCCGGTAACTGGTGGTAATACCAACAACAAGGTGTCAATGCTGTCAAACAACGGTTCTTTATCCTCTTGAAGATCACGGTTGTAAGCAAATGGAAGACCCTTGAGCATTGTTAAAACACTCATGAGATTTCCAACTAGACGTCCAGATTTTCCGCGTGCCAGCTCTGCCATATCAGGATTCTTTTTCTGCGGCATGATCGAAGAACCAGTCGAGTACGCATCGGCAATCTTTGCCCAGGCAAACTCTTGCGATGACCACAATGTCCATTCCTCGCCAATACGGGACAAGTGATTTCCGATCATTGCGAAAATAAAGAGCGCTTCAGCAACGTAATCGCGATCGCTTACCGCATCAATACTGTTTGCAAATGTTGCATCAAAGCCAAGATTCTTTGCGGTGAAAGCCGGATCTAAAGCAAGTGATGAACCAGCAAGCGCGCCTGCTCCGAGTGAACTGACAGAGGTACGTGTTAGCCAATCATTAATTCGATCTAAATCGCGAGCAAATACATGTGCATGCTTTGCTAACTCGTGGCCAAAAGAAACAGGTTGTGCATGTTGAATATGGGTAAATCCTGGTGCTGGATCGTCGACATATTCAGCCGCCTTTTCCAGGATCGCACTTTGCAAGTGCGTAATAAGAGTTGCAATTTCAAGCATGTGATCGATGGCGAAAAGGCGCAGATCAGTAGTGACCTGGTCATTACGGGATCTGCCGGCTCTGAGCGCTCCTCCAACTGGACCCAACTTCTCGGTCAATCCGCGCTCAAGTGCGCTGTGCACATCTTCATCGCTCTCCTGTGGCACAAAACTGCCCTGAGAAACCTCAGTCATTAAATCCTTGAGAGCGATCTGAATAACTTCAGCATCCTTGGAAGAGATCAATTCGCTTTTCTTAAGTATTGCTAAATGGGCCATAGAGGATCGAAGGTCGTAAGGAGCAAGTCGCCAATCAAAATGAACGCTTCTGGACAAGGCAAAGACTGAGTCCTCAGGTCCCTGCGCGAAACGTCCGCCCCATAGAGCCATTACTTCCTCTTTCCTTCGCCTTGTGCGTAAGCGAGCAATTCTTTCGCTAAATGTGCTCCGCCGGTCGCTTTCTTCGATACCAAAATGATCGTGTCGTCCCCGGCAATAGTGCCAATGACTCCAGTCAGTCCGGCGTGATCGAGAGAGCTCGCCAAGAATTGTGCCGCTCCTGGTGGAGTATGAATTACCGCCAAATTAGCGCTGTGGTCCACCGACAAGATCAGCTTTGATGGCACTGGAACGCTGCGAGCTATTGCATTATCGGAGCTTTCGCGAATTTGGTATGTGCTTTCTCCATCTTTGTTGCGAGCACGCACTGCGCCAATCTCTTCAAGATCACGACTTGCTGTTGCCTGGGTAACCTTGTAGCCAGCCTTCTTTAACAAAGACACTAAATCTGATTGTGAGTGCACTAATCCCGCTTGGATTAGGGAAATAGCCTTTGCTCTACGAGCCGATACTGATTGCGCATTACTTACCATCTCTCATCACCTTCTTAAAAATACTGACAAATTTCTTCAGCTGTGCATCAGTCACAATTAATGCAGGCGCCAATCGAATAGTTGTCGAATTCGCAGCATTCACAAGCACTCCCTCATTCTGTAAGGCCTTTGCAATATCTGCAGCTTTCAGATTTTCCAATTCAATTCCTAACAACAAGCCTGCTCCTCGAACCTCAGCTATTCCTGGAATCACCGCAAGCTCTTGCATCAAATACGCACCTTGCTTTTCTACCTTTTTCAAAATCTTTTGCGTTTCAATAAATTTGATCGCAGCTAAACCTGCCGCTGTTGTTACAGGATTGCCGCCGAAGGTTGAACCGTGATCTCCTGGTTGAAAAAGATCAGCCGCTTTTCCCAATGCGATCATTGCACCAAGGGGTAAACCTCCGCCTAAACCTTTAGCAAGGGTGATGACATCTGGCGTGATCCCTGAGTATTCATATCCAAACCAATCTCCTGTACGACCCATTCCGGTTTGAACCGCATCGATGACAAGTAAAGCGCCTTTTGCATCGCATAACACCCGAAGTTCGCGCAAGTAATCTGCAGGAGGAACGATGACACCTGCTTCTCCCATGATGGGTTCGATAATTACCATCGCGGTTTTCTTAGTAACCGCTTTGCGCATCGCTTCTATGTCGCCAAAGGGAACATGCTTCACGCCCTTAATTAAAGGGAGAAAAGGTTCGCGCTTGGAAGGCTGGCCCGTCAGCGATAAAGAGCCCATAGTGCGACCATGAAAAGCACCTTGCGCTGCAACAACACGTACCTTTCCTGAGCGACGTGATAATTTGAGTGCAGCCTCATTTGCTTCGGCACCTGACTGGCAGAAGAAAACTTTGGCGTTTTTGTCACCTGTCATTGAAGTCAACTTCTCAGCCAATTCAATTGCATTCGGATGCGCATAAAAATTACTGACATGGCTCAGGGTTGATACCTGCTTTGTAACCGCTTTAACAATTGCAGGGTGAGCATGACCCAAAATATTGGTTGCAATTCCCCCGAGAAAATCCAAATATTGTTTTCCATCGGCGTCGGTTACAACTAATCCTTTACCTTTAACTAAGGCGATTGAAGGTGTTCCATAATTATTTTGAACCGAACTCTTCCAACGGTTGATCATTGTCTTGTTTGTCATGCAACCACCAAGGTTCCGCCAGTACCAGCTAATGCTGATGCAAAGCTATCGGGATCTGTGCCATCAATAATTCGTACCGCTTGTGCTCCATATGACAGCGCATCAAGGGCTGCCTGTACCTTCGGTGCCATACCCTCGGCAAACCCTGCTTTGATACTTTCTAGATCACTAGCTGAAATTGACTCAATCAATGTCGTCTTATCTGGCCAGTTGCGATAAATACCAGCAACATCGGTCATCACAATTAACTGAGATGCTTTGAGGGCTGCTGCAATTGAAGCGGCTGCGAAATCCGCGTTCACATTAAGACCTGTTTTCATATCCTCATCTGATGAAACTGGGGCAACAACGGGTACAAAACCTTGTTCAATAAGCTCCAATAACTGCGCAGGATTTACAGATTGAACTTCTCCTACAAAACCAAGATCTGTCGGGGTTCCATCAATCAAGGCAGTGCGACGTTTTGCAATAACGGTAGGAAGTGCACGCGCTGAGATAGCTTTTGCCTTAATCCCGGATTTAGCCAAAGTTGCAGCGACCTCATGACCTACTTGATTAACCAAAACCTCTTCAACAACATCAAAGATTTCTTGGGTAGTTACTCTAAAGCCCCCGATCCATTCACTTGAGATCTGCTTGGCTTTGAGCGCCGCATCGATCTGTGGGCCACCACCATGCACAACTACAACCTTTTCACCCGTCGCAAGAGCTGCGGAGATGGCCTTGGCAAAGTTTCCGTTTTCATCCTTCATGGCATGACCGCCAAATTTAACAACGATCATGTCGAGTACGCCGAATTCTCATGAACATAAT
>JBEANK010000064.1:0-5738 GCA_041165485.1 Actinomycetota bacterium
CATTGCTTCCCAGCCGCCCTTATCTCCGGCAGCGAAACCAACAAGACCCTTCTTCTTCATGCCATCAAGCATCTTTAGGTATTCATCCCAGTTTGTTACGGTGTCAGCATTTAATCCCAAGTCAGCAAACATTGACTTACGGAAGTGGAGACCCCATGGGTACCAAGACTTTGGAACGAAGTACTGCTTGCCATCAAGACCAGTTGAAGCAATCTTGTAGCTCTCTGAATACTGATCGCCAATTGCATCCCATACGCCAGTTAGATCTGCAAGCAGACCCTGCTCTGCGAAGAACTGCATGCGATATCCAGCCATCCACTCAAAAGTATCGTCAGGTGTTCCCTGTAGGTACTGTGAGAGGTTGTTCTGGAATGCATTTGACTCAGTTGCGTTGTACTTAACTTCGTTGCCAGTCTTTGCTGTGTATGCAGCAATGAGAGCTTCGTTTTGAGCTGTTGGGCCGGCATCAACAGAGCGAGCTCCGTATGCAAGAGGTCCAGTTGCCTTGTCACCGCATCCTGCAAGTAGAGATCCACCTGCTGCGATTCCTAAACCACCAACTGCAGCACCCTTAAGTACTGAGCGGCGGGAAATGCCATTATTTTGTTCTGACATCTTTGTCCTTTTCTATTTGTTTGAGCCTTCGAAGGTCATTGGGTTTTGAGGGGTCAAATCCCTTGGACATCGGGAAATCTACGCCTGGGCAGGCTCAATAGATAGGAAGTACAGGTAACAAAAGGGTTACGTTTAAGCCGCTTTTTGCCGCTTTTGATCTCTTTATGCACCTTTTCCGAAGAGTTTGCTGAAGAAACCTGGTTCCCTGGGGTCATTGGCATGGCCCTGGCAGCGGTCCTTCTTTGCCACGCCCTTCAAGGCGATTTCGATGTGTTGACCACACCCTGACCAGGTTGGCTTTCCACATTTACGACAAGTTGTTCTGCTGCACATCGTTCTCTCTTTTCTCTTATTTGCTCATCGCTGGCGAGTTGCTCCAGGTGAGATATCCGCCATCAAGATTTACTGCATTGAAGCCAAGTTCCTTTAACAGCATTGAGCCGGTATGTCCACGCAAACCAACTTGGCAATTAATTAGAAGATTCTTATTGGTTAATTCCTTGTAGCGATCTCGAATTTCATCGACCGGAATATTTATTGCGCCAGGAATCATTCCTCGGCCACATTCTGCTACAGATCGAACATCAAGCAGCTCAAATCCCTTTTCACGATACTCATCGATCTCATGCCATTGTGCAACTTTGCTCAAACCCGAAACAACATTCTCGGCAACATAACCAAGCATGTTAACTGGATCTTTTGCTGAACCGAATGGTGGTGCATAGGCAAGTTCCAAATCTGCAAGTTCAGGTGCCGTGATTCCACCGCGCATCGCAGTTGCGATTACATCAATTCTCTTATCCACACCTTCGATTCCAACTCCCTGCGCGCCGAGAATTTCCCCTGTCTTTGGATCAAAGATCAACTTCAGAGTCATTTGCTTGGCATCTGGATAGTAACCAGCATGTGAGTTTGGATGAATGTGGATAGCTTGGTGTGCTCGATTTGCTGCCTTTAAGCGCTTCTCATTCCAGCCAGTAGTTGCAATCATGAGATCAAAGACTTTAACAATCGCGGTACCAATCGTCTTAACTGGACGAACCTTGAGTCCGCTGATGTGGTCTGAAACAACCCGTCCATGACGGTTGGCTAGGTTTGCAAGTGGAACCAAAGTTGCATTCCCATCAAGTGCATCAGTCTTTTCAGCAGCGTCTCCGACTGCATAAATATCTGGATTACTGGTGCGATTGAACTCATCAACTTTGATTCCATTACGTGTACCGATTTCGAGTCCGGCCGCTTTGGCCAAGCCAATTTCTGGGCGAACTCCGATAGCTAGAATCACAATTTCTGCTGGCAGAACATCACCATTTGAAAGCTCTACTGAATCAGGATTGATTTTTACAACACTTGCTCCCAGTCGTAGATCAATGCCATGTGCACGCATCTCATTTGCTACCAAGGTTGCTAACTCTGGATCTAATGGCATTAAAACCTGATCGGTAGCCTCAATTAATGCGGTTGGAACTTTGCGGTGAACCAGGTTTTCAGCGATTTCAACCCCGATAAATCCACCACCAATGACAACTGCGCTTGCGGGATTCTTCCCAACGCTTGCAGAGATTTTTTCAACATCTTCAACTGTGCGAAGCGTCATCCCTCGTTCAATACCTGGAATCGGTGGAACCACGGGTGAGGCGCCAGGACTCAAGATCAACTTGTCATAATCAATTTCTGAAGTTTCACCATTAATTAGGTTCTTGATTGCAACAACCTTCTTTACTGGATTAATTGCAAGGACCTCAGTACTGACTCGGACATCTAGACGAAAACGCGCATGAAGCGATGCTGGGGTCTGCAAAAGCAGATCCTTTTCCTCTTCAATGACTCCACCCACGTAATATGGCAAGCCACAGTTTGCATAGGAAACATGGCCGCTTTTTTCAATAACAATAATCTCAGCTTTTTCATTTAGACGGCGAAGGCGAGTTGCCGCCGACATTCCACCTGCAACGCCACCAATAACAACAATTTTCATTAGTTATTTACCAGTGGTAAACCTGCATTGGCCCAATCAATGACTCCCCCATTGAGGTTGTAAACATTGTGGAACCCAGCATCGTGCATAACTTTTACCGCTTTACCTGAACGGTTTCCGCTTCGGCAATAGACCGCATACGTTGCATTCTTATCTAGTGAGGAAATCTCATTCTCGAAGTTGCCACTTTGGAAATCGATTAGTTGGGCACCTTCAATATGACCCTCAGCAAATTCACCAGGAGTGCGAACATCAAGAGTGATGACACCTGCTTCAGCAACCTTGCTTGAAAAATCGGTGACACTTAAATCAACGGCACTTGAGCTTGATGAGCATCCAGCCAGAAGTAAGATAGATCCGATTAAAGCAATTAATTTTTTCATGAATATTCCCTACGCCAAGGTTAAAAATAGTTTTTGCAATTGTGCGGTGACCGCATCTGAGTTGTTCTTGCCTTCGACAATGCACTCTTTAAGACTTGCTGAAATCAGAGTAAATGCGGCTGTATTGACCGCCTTTGATACAGCTGACATCTGAGTCACAATTTCGTCACAGTTGCGGCCTTCTTCAAGCATGCGGGCTACTGCACCAAGCTGGCCCTGTGCTCGCTTAATTCTTTTTGCGATAGCCTCAATTTGTTCTTCATCTGAGAGAACATGCACAACTTTCTTAGTTGCCATAACTAGCACTTGCAACGATCTGCTTCAGCAACGCCTGCTAGCGCTTCTTCAATGTGCTGTCCACATCCCGACCACGTGGCTTTCTTGCAAACATGGCATGTAACTCTTGAACACATTGTTTCACTCCTTAGTTGTTTTGACTAAGAAAGAGTACCATACCCCCGGGGGTATCTGTCAAAGACCCGTGATCTTTACGGCGGCGAGGGCTACCCCAGCGACTATTACCCACGCGAGCATTCCCATGGCCATTGGACGTGGGCCGATCGCTCGAATTGCCTTCCAACGCACTCCTGACCCCAAGGCAACTAAGCCAGCTCCAAGCATCAATTTACTCAGCAAGACGATGGTGTCATGGAGACCGTCATTGATATCAACAATATTGTTTAGCGTTGCAACCGCGATGAAGCCAAGAACAAAGTATGGAATCAATGGAATCTTTGCGCTTACCTGTTGTGTTTTTCCTTGCGAAGTTAACCAACGTCGATGACGTAAAGACAAAATCAAAACAATTGGGGCAAGCAAGCAGACGCGAGCTAATTTCACAACGATCGCATATTTGTCAGCGTCATCGCCCCAGACCGATGCTGTCGCAACAACTTGACCAACATCATGAACTGCAGCACCCGCCCAAGCACCAAATTCACGTGTATCTAAATTCAACGCATGTCCAATTAGGGGTAACATAAAGATGGAGAGGGTTCCGCACAGTGAAATTAATCCAATTGCATAAGAGGTCTCTTCTTCGGTGGCGCGAGTTTGAGGCTTGATTGCTGCAACAGCGGTTGCTCCACAAACACCAAAGCCAACGCCAATCAAAAGTCCGAGTTCGCCAGACATCTTGAAGAGCTTTGATAGTCCAAGAATTCCAAAAATAGTGAAGGTAACCACGATTACAACAGTGATTACTCCCTTTAATCCAATCTCCTTTAGCGAGATAACACTTACCTGCGCACCCAGTAAAGCGACTCCAATGCGCATAATGGTTTTACTTGAAACTTTTGTAGCCGCGTTTGCAAAATCAGGCCACTTAATAAGATTGGCAACGATAAAACCAAAGGCAACGCATAAGGCTAATGGACTAATTGCAGATTGAATCTGGTTAATCTGAAAAGCTAATGCAACTAACGCGCCAATTAATGCAAAGCCTGGCACATATTTTTTAACCACTTAGAAACCTAGCTGTCCAAAGACTTGATCGGTAATGGTGATTTCATCATCAAGGTTAAGGTTCTCTGGATTAACTCGGTTAGATCCTGGAAGTCGCCCTCCCGCTGCTCTTACCTCTGATGCAAATTCTGCTGTTCGGCCAGTGTTTCCATCTACTGAGAGCTTGCCTGCATCTATTGCGATGACAAAGTGTGAAATCTGTTGAGGAAGCGCATCTTGGCTTGCGGCAAACATATCTGGAATGTTTTTTGCCAAAGTTGGTCCAATCAACATTCCTGTTAATGATTCAACTAATACTGCAACTGCATAACCTTTAACTCCACCAAGTGGCGCAAGCATTCCTTCTAGGGCTTCTTTAGCATCGGTTGTTGGTGCACCATCTTTCGTAAATGCCCAACCTGGTTCTAACTCAGCCCCTGCCTGCGCCTTAGCTTGAATCTTTCCTCGAGCAACCGCACTTGTTGCCAGATCAACAACCGTTGGTGGGTTGGTAGGAATACCTGCAGCAAGTGGAGAAGTAGAGAGTAAAGCTTTGTTTCCACCCCACGGTGGCATTACTGCGGGGCCAGTACTAAATGCGATACCAACTAATCCACGATTAATCATTGGCCAAACATAAATACCTAAGGCACCACAGTGATTGGAACGGCCGACACCTACCGCTGCAACACCATTGACCATTGCACGCTCTGATGCGATCTCTGCAGCCTTTTGTAGTTGCCAATGGCCAAGACCATCATCGCCATCGAATACAACAAGGCTTGGTAGGTCTGTAACAACCTTTAATTGTGCATCTGGCTTGATTCCACCGGCTTGCAAACGTGAAAGATAAAAAGGAAGTCTCATTAAGCCGTGGCTACCAATACCCCAACGATCGCTTGCAACAATGCAGCGTGCAGTAGTGGCGGCCTCTTCTGTCGGAACTCCCGCCGCTTTAAGCAAGGTTTGTGCTTTTGCGATAGCTGAACCAACAGTTAACTGAGGCATTTAGTTACTGCTTTCCTTTAATGCACCAACAGCGTGTGTGGCGGGCTTTGAATTCAAAACCAAATCGATATTTGCAGTCAGAATCTGATTGATTCGTAACTGACTTTCTTTAGTGATTCCTGCAACGTGAGGGGTGAGAATCAAATTAGGAATCTGCTCCATTTCGGCTTTTACTGGAGGCTCTTGGGCGCGTACATCAAGTGCAGCTCCAGCAATGGTTTTAGCCTTTAGGGCAGCGATTAGATCAGCCTCATTGATTACTTCTCCGCGGCCCACATTGACGATGATCGCATCAGGTTTCATCAAAGCTA
>JBEANK010000065.1:0-5889 GCA_041165485.1 Actinomycetota bacterium
TGTCTTGGCCCGCATTTCTCAAATGCAAGCCTTAGTTGAACGACCTCATAGTTCTAACGAGCTCATTTGAGTTTCATAACTTTCATATCCATTCGTTTGATATTTGGAACTGCTTCCTTATTCTTTGACATTTAATTCTGTAGATACTTCAGAAGTTCTGATACATCGACCGCTTCTGTCTGCACTTTATTTGTTTTAAAAGCGTAAACAAAAGCGTTCCGAGCTATCGCAACTTCTGCACATTTCTTGTGGAGCCAAGCGCCCCGACCTGGTGCGCCGCCTTTGATATCTGGAATTACCTTGCCATCTATCAAAACCACTCGAATTAATGCCGCTGGATTTGCCCTCTTGCGGCAGCTAATGCAGCTACGTACAGGAAGGGAGGAATCCAACGAGGTAATGGTATCTGAGCCTTGCTTACTTCTCATAATGACGAGTCTGCAGGCGCGCTTTCAACGGTATCTGGATGAATATCAATGCGCCAGCCAGTTAGACGTGCCGCAAGGCGAGCATTTTGCCCATCCTTACCGATTGCCAATGAAAGCTGGTAATCAGGAACTATCACCTTTGCGCTGCGGGTAGCAAGATCTGTGATTTCAACTTTGCTGACCTTTGCAGGTGCAAGCGCCGCAGCAACAAACTCTGCAGGATTTTCAGACCAATCAACGATGTCGATTTTCTCGCCATGGAGTTCATCCATAACGGCGCGTGCACGAGATCCCATTGGGCCAATTAAAGAGCCCTTAGGGCTAACTCCTGCGCGATGGGTCTTAACTGCGAGTTTGGTGCGGTGACCTGCTTCTCGTGCAACAGCCATGATTTCAACGATGCGGTCATTGATTTCTGGTACTTCAAAAGCAAATAACTGTTTAACAAGTGCTGGATGAGAACGAGACAACATAATTTCGGGACCCTTTAAACCTTGCTTAACTTCAACAACGAAGCACTTGATGCGATCGCCGTGGTTATAAACCTCGCCCGGAACCTGTTCCTGAGGTGGAATACGACCTTCGATGCGACCCAAGTTAACGTTGATCATCTTTGGGTCACGACCCTGTTGAACAACACCAGAAATTACGTCACCGACAGATGCGGTGAACTCGCCAACGATTTCTGCATCATTAGTTTCGCGCATCTTCATCTTAATAATCTGGCGCGCTGTTGATGTGGCAACACGAGAAAATCCGTCTGGTGAATCAACCTCTTCGCTAATGCGAGTTCCATCTTCACCAAATATTGGTACCAAAATTTGAATTTCACCGGTCTGGCGATCTAAGTGCGCTCTAGCATGTCGCTTTGCAGTATCGGTTTGGTTGTAAGCGCCCAAGACTGCAACTTCGATTGCATAAATTAGCTCATCAAGCGGTATATCTTTTTCTGTGGTTAAGGCGGCAAGGGCCGACATCTCTACATGCATTAGATCTCATCCTTACGATTGAATTCGATCTCGACATGAGCCCTCTTGATGTCCGCAAAAGCAACTTCATGAGTCTTCATTCGACCCTTAATATTTTCAATCAGGATTGCACGAACATCATCAAATTCAGTTAACCGACCTGATACTTCAGTCTCATCCTTCAAGGTAACTTTGATAATTCGAGTTAAGTTTTTAGTCCAGTGACGCGGCAGAGTTAGTGGGCGCTCAATTCCGGGTGATGTAACCTCCAAAGTAAATGACTCTGTTAGTAGAGGTGATTCATCTAAAATTGCAGAGATTTCACGGCTCACGACCGTAACTTCATCCAGACTTAATGGCTTTAAGCCATCAACCATGCAGGTAACGATTCGGTGATTGCCGGGATTACTTGTAAAAACATCTTCTAGAAAGAAGCCTGCGCTTTCAACAGCAGGACGAATTAAATCGGCGATTGAATCTTTAAGGGCCACAGATCTCTTCTTTCTATTAAGTTGTAGCGTAAGTGTAACCCAAACAATTAAAAGGTATCAATTCCTACCTTGATTATCAGCGCAACGGTGACAATCAAGAAAACTTTACGCACCAAGGTTGAGCCCCCCTTGATAGCAAGACGAGAGCCAAGGATCGCTCCTGAAATATTGGCAACTCCCATAATGATTCCTATTTGCCAAATGACCGCACCATTTATTCCAAAGATCATGATGGCTCCAACATTTGTAGCCACATTTACCACTTTGGCGATTGCGCTAGCTGTAATGAAAGCGTAACCAAGGGATGCAACCAAAATAAGCATCAGGAAGGAACCGGTGCCTGGACCAAAGATTCCATCGTAAAAACCGATCATCGCTCCAGCTAAAGCAGCAATTTGAATTCGCTGTTTTGGAAGGTGGCGCAGGTTTTCATACTTACCTAAATCTGGTTTGAACCAGGTATATATCGCAACAATAATCAGTAGCACCAAGACCATTGGACGCATACTGCTGGTTGGAATTTTGGAGGCTAGAACCGCACCTGCCGCAGAGCCAATAAAGGCAGGTATACCCATTCCGAGCAAAACTTTAGGATCGGGTCTAATCTGCTTTCTGTACAAAGCTGCAGCGGTGGTTGTTCCAAAGACTGCAGATAATTTGTTAGTACCTAAGACTTCAGCGGTGCCTGATTTCGGTAATCCGATCAACAAGGCGGGCAACTGGATTAGTCCCCCACCACCTGCGATTGAATCAACAAAACCAGCAAAAAAAGATGCAGCTAGAAGAAATAGACCGGTGGCTAGGGTGAGGTCGTGAAACACAATTACTTCAGAAGTTCAGCGATCGCAGAAACCGCAGTGCTAAAAGCAACTTCTTTCTTGTCTCCACTCTTGCGAACACGAACCTCAACATTGCCTTCAGCAAGCGCTTTTCCGACTACGACAATTATTGGATTTCCGATGAGCTCTGCATCCTTAAACTTAACGCCTGGGCTTGCATCGCGTCGGTCATCCAACATGACTGAAATACCGTGCGCCTCTAGCTCATTTCCAAGGGTGAGCGCGGTTTCAAAGAGCAGATCATCCTTACCCGCTGCGACGATATGAACCTTTGCAGGAGCAAGCTCTGCAGGCCAGTTAAGACCCATTTCATCATGTGTTTGTTCTGCGATCGCAGCAACTGCACGGGTAACACCGATTCCGTAAGAACCCATGGTGACGATTTGAGACTTTCCGTTCTGATCCAACACGGTCAAATTAAGTGCTTCGGCATATTTGCGACCTAATTGGAAGATATGCCCAATTTCTATGGCGCGATCAATTACAACTGGTGTTGCACACTCTGGGCATGCATCTCCGGCGCGAACTTCGGCTGCTTCGACATATGCATCTGGCGTGAAGTCACGGCCATTAACAACATTACGCGCATGACGATCCTTTTGATTTGCACCAGTCACCCATGAGGATCCTGGAGCGATTCGTGGATCTGCATAAACAGTAATTCCAGATTTCTTTGCATCTTGTGGTCCGATGTAACCCTTTACAAGTGTTGGAAACTTTGCAAAATCTGCATCTTCAAATACGCGCAATTCATGAATTCCACCAAGGTTTTCTTGGAAGCGCTTTAAGTCAACTTCACGATCTCCAGGAACCAAGACGCACACCGCTTTGTTATCTGCCATTAACATCACATTTTTCAATGTGTGCGCTCCCGTATGCCCTTCACCAAACTTTGCATTCAATAGCTCTACTAAAGAATCAATGGTTGGAGTATTCGGCGAGTCAAAGGCTTCAACCGCTGGAACCTTAGAAGAATCGTGTGCATCTACCTTTGTGACCATCGCTTCAACATTTGCCGCAAAACCACACTTGGGGCACAACACATAAGTGTCTTCTCCGGTTGAACATGGTGCTAAGAACTCCTCAGATTTAGATCCACCCATCGCACCAGAGACCGCTTTAACGATGTTGTACTTCATGCCCAAGCGATCAAAGGTCTTTACATAAGCATCACGATGGTTTTGGTATGAAACCTCAAGGCCTGCATCATCTACATCAAATGAGTACGAATCCTTCATGACAAACTCACGTCCGCGGATAATTCCGCTGCGTGGTCGCGCCTCGTCTCGGAACTTTGTTTGAATTTGATAAATACTCAGTGGGAGATCCTTATATGAGGAGTATTCACCCTTGACCATCAAGGTAAACATCTCTTCATGAGTTGGACCTAGTAGGTAATCTCCGCCCTTTCGATCCTGCAAACGAAATAGTGATGGGCCGTACTCTTCCCAACGATTTGTAGTTTCATACGCTTCACGAGGAAGAAGTGCCGGAAAGTTAACCTCTTGGAATCCTGCATTATCCATTTCTTCACGAATTACACGCTCTACATTGCGGAGTGTGATGACGCCCAATGGAAGCCATGAGTAAATTCCGGCAGCGATTCGACGAACATAACCGGCACGCACCAAAAGCTTGTGGCTTGCGACCTCAGCATCTGCCGGGTCATCGCGAAGAGTACGCAAAAATAGCGTAGACATTTTCAACATATGTGAAGCCTATCGAACATCAACTGAAGGTTGCCCTGAAGCAACTCCGGCGGCTTCCATTTCTTCAGCTAAACGCATCGCTTCTTCGATAAGAGTTTCAACAATCTGTGCCTCAGGCACTGTCTTGATGACCTCACCCTTAACAAATATCTGGCCCTTGCCATTTCCTGATGCAACACCGAGATCTGCCTCGCGTGCCTCGCCTGGTCCATTAACAACGCAACCCATTACAGCAACGCGAAGTGGGACGGTCATTCCTTGCAAACCTGCTTGCACCTTTTCAGCCAAGGTATAGACATCTACTTGTGCGCGACCACATGATGGGCAGGAAACAATCTCAAGTTTACGTTGGCGCAGGTTAAGAGATTCAAGAATTGAGATTCCAACCTTTACCTCTTCGACGGGAGGTGCAGAAAGCGAAACGCGAATTGTGTCGCCGATACCTTCTGCTAACAAGATTCCAAATGCTGTTGCGGATTTAATCGTTCCTTGGAAGATTGGTCCAGCTTCTGTAACACCCAAGTGCAATGGGTAATCACATTTGGCTGCAAGAATTCGATAAGCGTTAACCATCGTTACTGGATCGTGGTGCTTTACTGAAATTTTGATATCTGAGAAGCCATGCTCTTCAAATAATGATGCCTCCCACAGCGCTGACTCTGCGAGTGCTTCTGGAGTCGCCTTGCCATACTTTGCTAACAAACGTGGATCTAGAGAACCAGCGTTAACACCAATTCGAATTGGAATGCCTGCATCTCCGGCAGCTTTAGCAACCTCTTTTACCTTGTCATCAAATTGCTTGATGTTTCCAGGATTTACACGAACCGCAGCACATCCTGCATCTATTGCAGCAAAAATGTATTTAGGTTGAAAGTGAATATCTGCAATTACGGGGATCTGAGATTTCTTTGCAATCTGCGCTAATGCATCCGCATCATCCTGGCTAGGAACCGCTACGCGAACAATCTGGCAACCAGATGCTGTTAGCTCTGCGATCTGCTGAAGGGTTGCGTTGACATCTGCTGTCAGCGTTGTACACATCGATTGAACAGATACCGGTGACTCACTTCCAACACCAACTGATCCAACCTTGAGCTGACGAGTCTTGCGACGAGGATGCAGCGTTGGAGGTGGTGCGCTTGGAATTCCGAGATCAACCATGGCTTTATTCTGCACTACATGAAACAACCATTGTTATTGGGGTTAGAACTGTCACATCAATAGGTGCTGGACGTGGACGACCACGCAAACGTGCAAAGAAGGCACGTATCTCATCGGCTATAGCTACCGCCATATGTCCTCCATCAAGAGGAAGAATTGGAAGTAGATTAAAGATTCCAACAAAGATGTTAAGGCTTGCAACAATCAAGATAAAGGTTGCTAATCGCTCCATGGGAGTTAATTTGTCGCTGCCTACCGCTTGACCAGAAACACGGGCAACGCCAACAACACCT
>JBEANK010000066.1:0-6579 GCA_041165485.1 Actinomycetota bacterium
TTGATCAAGAAGAGTATTACTGAGAGCGTCTTTGGAGACTTCCTTGACCGCTATATCCGCTTCATTGCGTATGAGAATGGTACCCATAGTTGTGTCCTGGCCAAAGATTGCCCCGCCAGAAACATCATTTACATAGATCACATCTAACCCTTTAGCCTCAAGCTTTCTGCGAGCCTCTTGCAGATGGTCCTTAGTTTCAGCGGCAAATCCGACCAAAATCTGTGTGCTCTTTCGGGCAGAGATTTCAGCTAACAGATCAGGGTTAGCCTCTAACTCAATATTAGATAGCGAGGCCTTTTTGATTTTCTCCTGTGCCACATGAGATGGACGTGCATCGGCGACAGCTGCACTCATAATCAAAATATCGCATTGATCAAAATGTTTTTGCAGAGCGGTTTGCATCTGAGATGTGGTCTCTACTTCAACTATTTCGATGCCTTTGAGATTGGCTACATCGCAGTTTGCAGCAATCAATTGAACCTGCGCACCGCGATTTCTGGCCGCTTTAGCCAAGGCAACACCTTGCTTTCCTGAGGATCTATTTCCAATAAAGCGAACAGGATCAATCGCTTCTCGTGTTCCTCCGGCGGTGATTAAAACCTTCTTGCCCAGCAAATCTTGTTTGTGCCCTGTCATCTGATCAAAATTGGAAATAATCGCCTGAGTCTCAGGGAAGCGACCTGGCCCGACATCATCACCCGTTAATCGCCCAACTTCGGGATCCATAACTGTAAAACCTCTGCTCCGTAGCGTTGAAACGTTCGCAACGGTTGCAGGATCTAGCCACATAGATGGATGCATCGCAGGCACAATCATTTTTGGAACATCTGAAGCCAGAACCAGATTTGTGAGTAAGTCATCTGCTCGCCCCATCGCCAAACGCGCTATGAGATCAGCGGTTGCGGGAGCGATAAGAAAGAAATCCGCCCTTTCAGCTAATGCGATGTGAGGAACTGTATGAACACTCTCCCACACTTGAGTTGTGACAGGACGACCAGAAAGCGCCTCCCATGTTGCAGCTCCCACAAAGTTTAAAGACGCTGGAGTAGGGACAACAGTAATTACATATCCATGATCTTGGAGACGCCGCAGTAATTCACAGGATTTGTAGGCAGCTATTCCACCACCAACTCCGAGAATTACCTCACGGCCCTGGAGTGTCATTGAAAAAATTACGCTGTTGGCTCGAGATTTTCGATTGTAAGAAGACCCTCATAGACCTTCGCCTAGCTGTGAGTAGTAAGCATTGATCTGACGAGCGCGCTTTGCCGCATATAGAACGAGGCTGTACTTAGAACCGCTCTTGTCTAGAAGTTCATCAATCGGTGGATTTGTGATGCCATCCATGGTGTCCCCGCTTCTGTATCAATCTTGTGGTGTTCAACTATTAATTCTGGGCTAACTCTACCAGTCTCTGGACGACGCTCTCGACCTGGTCATTTACGAGAACAACATCAAAAAAGGCTGCTGCAGCTAGCTCTTCTTGGGCTAGTTCTAACCGTTGTGCCCTTCGTTCAGCCCCATCTGTTCCGCGTCCTTCAAGGCGAGAAACCAGCTCCTCCCATGTAGGAGGTTCAAGAAATACCAATAGTGATTGAGGAAGGTGGGCCTTTACCTGCTTTGCTCCCGCGATTTCAATCTCTAGTAAAACATTTCTACCCTGTCGCAACGCATCTTCAACCGCTCTTTGCGGTGTTCCATATCGATTACCAGCAAACTCAGCCCATTCCAAAAATTCATTATGAGCAATCATTCGGGAAAATTCTTCATCACTTACAAAGAAGTAATCTCGTCCATCTAACTCGTTGCTTCGAGGCTTTCGAGTTGTTGCACTAACACTTACCCAGAAATCCTGAGCGCTACGTAATTGCTTAGCCACGGTGCTTTTTCCGACACCACCTGGTCCCGACAGAACGATCAATCGACCTGGTCTAATCGCCATGTCTGGTTTCATAAACTCTTGACGAAGTTCATTCAGTTGATGACGACCTAAACCTTGTATACGACGGGTAGGCGAGATATTTAACCGCTCCATCAGCGCAACCGCTCTTACCTTGCCAACTCCGGAAAATGATTCAAGAAGTTCCTTTACCCGCATCTTTCCAACAGCATCATCTGTTTGAGCTAAAGCGAAAACAGATTCGATGGTTAGCTCTTCCGATTTAATCTGAGCCTTGACCTCAGCACGTCGCTTTCGAGAGGCGGCAGCTTTTGCTAAGGCAGCCTCGCGTTGTTGTGGCGTTAACTGCGGAGGCGTTCCCATGGGGTAAATCTAGTGGAGATTAAATTAGGAGTGAGCCAATTTCTTGCGCTCTTTCTTTCATCGCTTGTGCTCCTTTGGCCCAACTCTGGGTTATGGGGCGACCGATAACCACAAAGTTTGCTCCCGCTGCAATCGCATCCTCGGGAGTCATTGTGCGTTGCTGATCATCGCTTCCGACCATCTCGGCAGGGCGAACTCCAGGGGTAATGATCACCGCTGAGTTTCCGACCTCAGAGCGCACCGCTGCGATTTCAAGTGGGGAACAGACAATCGCTCCTGCACCTGCAGAGGTTGCAACCTTGGCTAAAGAAACCGCTGAATTCAGCGCATTTGATGCAAAACCAACCTCCTGCACATCCCGCTCAGATAGTGAAGTAAGAATTGTTACGCCCGTTATATAGGTATTGGGTATCGCATCTACTGCAGCTTTAACCATTGCATGACCACCTGAGGCATGTACAGTCAAAAACTTTGGAGCTAGGTGAGCAACCGCTTTTGCAGCCCCACTAACTGTATGCGGAATGTCATGCAGTTTTAAATCAAGGAAGATATCTGAATCGGTAACATCTTTTACCGCTTTAATTCCATCAGAACCAAATGTTAAAAAGAACTCTAAACCAAGTTTGAATACAGAAATGTGGTCTTGTGTTGCTTTGACCCATTCAATCGCCGTTGATAAATCGGGGGTATCAACCGCTAAAACAATTGGCGCTTTATTCATTTACTCTCCCTCATTTGGGCGATGCGCAAAACCCACCGCTTGTTTAAGGGAGGTAAAACCACGATCAATTAAGAGTTGCTTCAACTCATTTTGAATTGACATGATCGCAGTTGGGTTACCGAAGCTGGCGGTACCAATTGAAACACCGCTTGCTCCTGCAAGGATCATTTCAAGTGCATCCTTTCCAGAAGCAACGCCGCCCATTCCGAGAATAGGTACCTGTGGCAAGGCGGCATGAACTTGGTAAACAGCTCGAACAGCGATTGGACGGATAGCCGGTCCTGAAAGACCACCGGTCTTTCCGCCTAAATGTGGTCTCATTGTGTCTACATTGATAACCATGCCTAAGACGGTATTAATCAAGGCAAGACCATCAGCACCTGCATCAACAACGCCCTTAGCAATCGACACTAGATCAGTTACATCAGGTGAGAGCTTGGCAATAATTGGAAGTTCTCCCCCAATTGTTCTGCGCACCCCATCAATAACTCTACGAGATGCTTCTGGATCGCATGCAAAAACGAGTCCTCTGTTTTCCACGTTTGGACAGGAGATATTAACTTCAATTGCACTAATACCGGAGACAGATCGTAGCTTTCTCGCCAAAGTTGAGTACTCTTCAACGGTTTCACCTGCGATCGAAACGATAATGCGGGCCTTTTGTTCAACTAAATATGGGACATCTTTGGCTAAGAACGCGTCGATACCCGGGCCTTGTAAACCAATTGAGTTGAGCATTCCACTTGGAGTCTCTGCCATTCGAGGAGTAGGTCGCCCAGGTCGCATCTTAGACATGACCGATTTGGTGACCACTCCGCCCATTTCACGCAACGGGAAAAACTGCGCTAACTCTCTTCCAGAGCTTGCGCACCCACTTGCGGTAAAAGTTGGAGCCGGAAACCACGCGTTGCCAATAGTTGTAGAAAAATCTAGAGCGGTCATAGTTGTTGACCTACCTTGCTCCATTGAACCTTCGATCCATCCATCACTGGACCATCGATACATGAGCGCAGGTTGGAGATACTTCCATCCTCATTTTCAACTGGAAGAACACAGGTCATACATATTCCAACACCACAGGCCATTGATTCTTCAACGGCGCATTGATGTACGACCTCAAATTGATCCGCGATTCTAGTGATCGCAGCGAGCATCGGCATGGGACCACATGAGTAAATAACGGCGACATTCAAATCTTTAATGATCTCTGCTATCGGGTCTGTTACGCGACCGGCAACTCCCATAGAACCATCTTCAGTGTAGATACGCATCGAATTAACGGCTCGCTTGCCTTCCATTGGGGCGTAAATCTTTGAACCCGTACTTGCACCAAGCAACATGTCGACTCGACAACCACGTGAGTTCAAGAGTTCAGCTAGACCAAATAGTGGAGCAGAACCATAACCGCCGCCAACTAGCAAGACTGGAACAGGTTCAGTTGGAATTCCAAAAGCCGTACCCAAAGGTGCAACAAGATCAAGAATTACGCCTTCGCCTTGTGCGCACAACCATTTACTTCCTTGACCATGTGGAGCAACAATTAACTCCATAGTTCCGCCAACAGTTGCGCTGGTTGAGACTCTAGAAATTGCAAAAGCACGACGCAGCACCATGCGAGATGAGTCACCACCAACGCTAATTGCTACAAAGTTGCCTGGCTTACATGTTGCTGCTACATCCCCGATATTGATAATAATTTGGTGGTATTGACCCACGCGTTTGTTACTGACGATAGGTGCCAATAATTGTTTCGCGTTCTTATTTATCTGGGTCATCTAAGCAAGCCATTCCTGTAGAGAGTTGATACTAAGTGGGCTGGCCTGCAGGAAGCGAATTGCATCGACGGCAGCGCTAAATCCAGCGGTCGTGGTGATGCATGGGATAGATCTTTGCACCGCAGCTGTTCGAATCGCCCAGCCATCAGCACGGGTTCCCCGACCAACAGGTGTATTGATCACAAGGTCGATTTCGCCGGCGTTGATGATGTCGACGATGGTTTTTTCACCCATCTGTCCGGTTCCCTCTGAATGCTTGCGAACAGTTGTGCACTCAATACCTTTAGTTCGCAAAAATTCAGCAGTTCCATCTGTTGCTAAGATATGAAAACCCAACTCTGAAAAGCCAACCGCTGGTTCTATTCCAGTTGCTTTATCCTTATCGGCAAGTGAAATGAAAACGGTTCCAGCTTTTGGAAGTGGCCCGAAGGCGGCAATTTGGCTCTTTGCATAACTTTCGCCAAAGGTTGGAGAGATTCCCATAACTTCACCTGTTGAACGCATTTCAGGCCCTAGTACAGCATCGACTCCCCTGCCATCGGTTCTGCGGAAGCGATTCCAAGGAAGGACAGCTTCCTTGACTGAAACACCACGAGCTACGCCATCTCCTGTAGCTGGAAGAATTCCATCGCTGCGCAGCTGTTTAATCGTGGCACCAACTGAGATTCGAGCTGCAGCTTTAGCAAGCGGAACGCCACTTGCTTTACTGACAAAAGGAACTGTGCGAGATGCACGAGGGTTTGCCTCCAAAACGTATAAAACGTTATCTGCGATTGCGAACTGAATATTGATCAATCCACGAACATCGACACCACGAGCGATTTTCTCTGTTGCTGATCGAATCTCATCTCTTTGCTCAACAGTTACAGTCATTGAAGGTAGAACACAGGCGCTGTCACCGCTGTGAATTCCAGCCTCTTCAATGTGCTCCATAACCCCGCCCAGGAACAACTCTTCGCCATCAAATAATGCATCGACATCTATTTCGATAGCGTTATCTAAGAAGCGATCAACCAAAACGGGATGATCAGGGGTTATATCTGTTGCTCGGGTGATAAATCCCCCAAGAGCGGCATCGTCATAGACAATCTCCATGCCTCGTCCACCCAATACAAAGGAAGGTCTAACTAATACGGGGTAGCCAATTTCATGGGCGATATTTGTCGCTTCCAATTGCGAAGATGCCATGCCAAATTCTGGTGCTCGCAAACCTTGCTCCGCCAAGATATTTCCAAAGGCACCACGTTCCTCTGCCAAATTTATGGCTTCAGGAGAAGTTCCCAAAATGTTAACACCGTTAGCTTTCAAGCCAGCAGCCAATCCCAAAGGAGTTTGTCCTCCAAGTTGGGTAATAACACCAAGTACAGGTCCTGCCTGGCTTTCAGCATGGACAACTTCAAGAACATCTTCAAGGGTTAATGGTTCAAAGTAGAGACGATTACTTGTGTCGTAATCTGTCGACACTGTTTCTGGGTTGCAGTTAACCATGATCGTTTCATAACCTGCTTCACGTAATGTGAATGAGGCATGCACACAAGAATAATCAAACTCGATTCCTTGACCGATACGGTTAGGCCCGCTTCCCAGAATGATTACTGCAGGTGTCGTACGTGGGCGCACCTCTGTCTCTTCTTCATAACTTGAATAATGGTATGGAGTGAAGGCTTCGAACTCAGCCGCACATGTATCAACTGTCTTGTAAACAGGTCGAATTCCAAGATGATGACGGGCCTTGCGAATCTCATCCTCTGAAACACCTCTCAAGGCAGCGATCTGACCATCTGAAAAGCCCTGAGTCTTTGCGGTGCGAAGTAGTTCTG
>JBEANK010000067.1:0-5528 GCA_041165485.1 Actinomycetota bacterium
TTCCGAACCCGGAAGTTAAGCCTCTCAGCGTCGATGGTACTGCAAGGGTGACCTTGTGGGAGAGTAGAACGTCGCCGGACTTCTTTTATAAAAAGGGGCGCTTTAACGAGCGCCCCTTTTTTATTTCCCTAGAATTAATGTTGAAAAAAATAATAATTGAAAAGAGTGAAGGAGACAGTAGCGATGGAAGATAGAGATAAGCGTCCATCCCGCCCTCCTGCACGCAAACCATCTGGTCCAAACTCACAACGTCGTCGCGAAGATCTTCCGGCGCGTGGTGGTTCATCAGCCCGTTCAGGTGCACCGCGTCAAACGCGTGATGGCTCAGATCCACGCGGAGCAAGGCCTGCACCAATGGATCGAGATCAATCTCGTCTGCGTCCACGAATCTTTGAACCAGATATTCCTGAAGATGTCACAGGTGAAGAGTTAGAAAAATCTGTTCGTGCAGAGTTGTTAAGTTTGTCAGCAGAGAATGCGAAGGTTGTTGCGCGACATTTAGTGTGCATCAACTTGTACCAAGATTCAGATCCACAGTTGGCTCATAAACATGGAATCGCTGCAGCGCACCATGCTGGACGTTTAGCTGTTGTTCGCGAATCTGCAGGTTACGCCGCATATCGCGCAGGGCATTATGAGATTGCATTAAAGGAGCTTCGTGCCGCAAATAGAATTTCAGGAGATGTTTCATCACTACCTGTCATGGCAGATTGTGAACGCGGTCTTGGAAACCCTCTAAAAGCATTGAATTTGGCTGGTTCTCCAGAGGTAAAGCGTTTAGCAAAGCCTGAAGAGATTGAAATGCGAATTGTTGCAGCAGGTGCTCGACGTGATTTGGGAGAGTTGGATGCAGCGGTTGTCACATTGACCTGCAAAGAGCTCAACAATGATTCAGAGGAATGGGCGCTTCGTCTTCGTTATGCATATGCAGATGCTTTAGCTGCCGCTGGTCGAAAAGCTGAGGCGCGTGAGTGGTTTGCAAAGTGTGCAGAGTTGGATGAGGAAGAGTTCACCGATGCCGCTGAAAGAGCGTCTCAGTAGTTACCCACATCCTTAATCTCCACCCTTTATTTCGTCATACCCGCTAATTAGCGTGCGCCCCTCATAGATGAGAAGGGTGCACCATGAGCGGCAAGGTAGCTACAAAGAAAAAGAGGGAAGATCAATCTGAAATTGAAGAGGATTACTCACTCAATGATGTTGTGTTGCGGGGAAGAGTGTCACAGGAGGCGATTGAAAAGGAGCTTCCTAGTGGTGACAAGGTCGTCGAGTTTCGATTAATCATTACTCGTGAAAAGTTGTCCGGAGTCGACACCTTAGATATCGGGGCGTGGAGTTCAAAGGCTCGACGGATAGCGTTAACACTCACACCAGATGAATGGGTAGAGGTTTCAGGCTCAATTCATCGCCGTTTTTGGAGCGCTCCAACTGGTCTTGCAAGCCGTTGGCAGGTTGAAGCGGTCGAGATAACTCGAATTTAGGTAGGCTTATGGCATGAGCAAGAACAGCGATATCAAAGCCACGATTAAATCGGTAATCGAGAATATTCAACTTGGAAATAAATCTGGAACTGAGGTTGCACAGTCGGTCAATCTTTGGTTGAAGGAGGGTGGAGAAGCTCTCAAGGTAAAGATCGAGGATGAGGTAGAGCGTTCTGTTTCCAAGATGGGCTTTGTTAAGCGCGGAGAGTTTGAGGGGTTGAAGCAAGAGGTTGCTGCATTGAAAAAGGCTGGCTCATCTGCGAAGAGGAGCCCGAGTAAAAAATCCGCTGTTAAAAAGATTAAAAAGACAGGTGCACAAAAGAGCACAGCGAAAAAGGCTGCAAAGAAGGTTGTTAAGAAAACCGCGGCGAAGAAGGTGAGTAAGTAAATGGATAACGCAACATCTCAATCACACTCCAGTAGCGAGCAGTTCAATGGCGAAGGTTTTGTAGAAGAGCTTCGCAATGAGTTGCAAGAGATTGATGCGATGGAGGTAAGCGATCATGCTCAACGTTTTGAAGCGCTTCACCAAAAACTCAATCAAGCCCTGTCATCAATTGATGGCCTCTAATTAATCTACCTTTATGAAGACACGTCTGGATGCCGAACTCGTACGTAGAGAGTTAGCGCGTTCACGTGAGCAGGCGGCGGATCTGATTGAGAAGAGATCGGTTTTAGTCAACGGAATTCCAGCGAGCAAACCTGCAACACAGGTTGATGCTGAAACCTCAATAACCATTTCCGGAGATCGTGATGACTTTGTCTCTCGCGGCGGGCACAAATTAGATGGTGCGCTCAACGCATTTACAGGTGTCAGCGTTAAAGGAAAACGGTGTTTAGATGCGGGAGCCTCAACTGGAGGATTTACCGATGTATTGCTTCGTAGAAACGCAGGCCATGTGGTTGCTGTCGATGTTGGATATGGACAGCTCGCGTGGGGTTTGCGCCAGGATGAGCGAGTAACAGTGTTAGATCGCACCAATATTCGTCATCTAACAGGTGAAATGGTTGGCGAACCAATTGATTTAGTGGTGGCTGATCTTTCCTTTATCTCTTTAACCTTAGTTCTTCCCGCTTTAGCTGCGGTATCAAAGCCCGATGCTGATTTTGTTGTGATGGTAAAACCTCAATTTGAGGTTGGTCGAGAAAAGTTAGGCGCAGGTGGAGTGGTACGCGATCCTGCATTACGTAAAGCAGCTGTTATCGAGGTTGCAGAGTCTGCTTACGATGTTGGTTTAGGCACAATGGGAATTACAGCTAGCCCTCTACCGGGACCTGCAGGAAATGTTGAATACTTCTTGTGGCTACGTCGCGGAGCCGCCGAGATCGACCACGCGATGCTTGATGAAGCCATAGCGATTGGACCACAGTGATGCGTAATCTTTTGATTGTTTGTAACCCAGGCCGAGTTGACGCGGTTGTCGCCGCTGTTGAGCTGCAACAAAACCTTGCATCAACCTTTGGTATCTACACAATCTCTGATGTCAATATTCCAGGAATTATCCGCTCCACCATTGCAGATCTTCCAGAGATTGAAGCAGCTGTTGTTCTCGGTGGAGATGGAACTATGTTGCGTGCAGCAGAGGTCGCTCATGAACGCGGAATTCCATTGCTGGGCGTGAACTTGGGCCATGTTGGCTTTTTATCTGAGGTTGAGCGTTCAAAGATCGCCGATGTTATGCATGCAGTTATTAACAAGAGTTACGTGATCGATCCTCGCATCACCTTGGGCTACACCGTAGAACGTGATGGCAAGATCGTTGCATCAGGTTGGGCGCTCAATGAGGTAACTGTTGAACGCGAGAATGCAACAATGGTTGAACTCTTTCTTGAGATTGATAACCGACCAATTTCGCGATGGGGTTGTGATGGTTTGATCTGTTCAACACCTACCGGGTCTACCGCATATGCATTCTCTGCCGGTGGACCAGTTGTATGGCCTGCTGTTGATGCTTTGGTTGTACTACCTATCTCCGCACATGCGCTTTTCTCCCGTCCACTTGTAATCTCACCAACATCTGTCATTGCAGTTGGTATTGAATCTTCACAAGCATTTTTGTCAGCGGATGCCTTGCGTAAATTCCCATTGGTTGCAGGCGACCGCGTAGTTGTCACAAAGCATTCGCGGATTATTCAACTAGCCCACTTGAAAAACACATTATTTAGCGATCGATTGGTGGCAAAGTTCAAACTACCTGTTGAGGGCTGGCGTGGTGAGTGAACGCACCTTTCTGGAAGAGATAACTATTCGCTCGATTGGTGTAATCGATAGCTCAACTCTAGAAATATCAAAGGGATTAACTGTTTTATCTGGCGAAACAGGTGCCGGTAAAACCATGATTTTAACGGCGTTAAATCTCATTTTAGGGGGCAAGGCGGATAGCGCTCTGGTTCGAAAGGGCGCAGAACGGTTAGTAGCTAGCGGAAAGTTTTCAATTCCTAAAGCGCAGGAGATTTTGTTTGAGGATGCGCTCATCGAAGATGGCGAGCTCATCGTTGTTCGCACCGTTGCAGCTGATGGAAAGAGTAAGGCGACGACCAACGGAGTAAGCGCGACAGCATCTACCTTGGCAACCATTGGTGAAAATTTGGTTGAAGTGCATGGACAGGCGGCAAACCACACCATTACTAAATCTTCACGACAGCGAGAGTTAGTGGACCGTTTTGGTGCAATCGATATTGATCAATATCAAATTGCGCTTTCTCGTTACCACGATATGAAGGATCGGATTGCAGCGCTTAAGAAAAGTATCGCCGCCAAGGATAAAGAGTTAGCTGAACTGCGTGAGTTTGCTCGCGAGTTTTCCGCGCTCAACCCACAGGGCGCAGATTTAGATGAGATTGAAGCTGAGATCGCTCGCTTATCTAGCGTTGAAGAGTTACGTACAGCAACGGCGATGGCAACCTCTGCGATCGAAGATGAGGAGGCTGGTTCACTGACTTCTTTAGGAACCGCACGTCGCTCCCTGGAAAATGCTCGTTTAAAGGATCGACTACTGGAAGAGATCTACCAGCAATTAAGTGAAAGCTTTTTTCTCCTCGCAGATGCGCAAAGTGCACTTAATAGCTACTTATCTCGGCTAGAGGCAGATCCCGTACGGTTAGATTTTCTCCAACAGCGCAAGGCTCAATTTATTGCTTTGATTAAAAAGTTTGGCACTGGAAACTCTGCAGAAATTGAGATTCAGGCGCTCCAACTTCGCTATAAAAACTCAGCTGAGGCGATAGCAGATCTTGAAGGTGGAGATGCACGTTTGCAGGAGTTAGAGAAAGAGTTAACCGCGGTCAAGAAAACATTATTGGCTGAGGCAAAAAAGGTTTCAGGTGCACGTACTGAGGCGGCAAAGAAGTTATCGGGTTTAGTAACTCAGGAGATTCAGCAGTTATCAATGCCCCATGCAACCTTTGTTGCACAGGTGCAGTCAGCTGATTATTCGGCACCTAAGGAGTCAGATTTTACCTCGCATGGCTGTGATGAAATATCTATGTTCATCCAGGGGCATAAAGATGCTCCACTTGTTCCATTAGCAAAGGGTGCTTCAGGCGGAGAAATGTCACGCGTGATGTTGGCCCTTGAAGTTGTCATAGCCACAACCCATCCGATCGGAACATATGTATTTGATGAGGTTGATGCTGGAGTTGGTGGAAAGGCTGCGATTGAAGTTGGTCGTCGACTTCATCAACTTGCACAACATGCACAGGTAATTGTCGTCACCCACTTGCCTCAAGTTGCGGCGTGGGCCGACTCTCACTTCGTAGTAACTAAAAATAATGATGGAACGGTAAGCCAGAGCGATGTGCGCCAAGTCTCTGGCGAGGAGCGGGTTGAAGAGGTTGCCCGCATGTTGGCTGGACTGGAAAACTCCGCCAGCGCCCGCGAACACGCCACCGAACTGCTTTCTTTGAAGGTGTAAGAACACAACGCCAATAAATGATAGGTTTGACTCCCATGGGCCAAGCACATGTGACTAAACACTTATTTGTAACCGGCGGAGTCGCCTCAAGTTTGGGCAAAGGACTCACAGCCTCAAGTCTTGGACGATTATT
>JBEANK010000068.1:0-5520 GCA_041165485.1 Actinomycetota bacterium
TACATTGGGCAGTCCGACGATTCCGATAGAGAGGCTCACTGGGGTAAGCCTACGCGGGATTGTCGGTGCTCCCTGCCACGATAGGCCCATGCCCGCATACGTAGTGACCCTATTAATAGGACTAATCGCAGGATCTGCGATCGGATACCTGTTGTCAGCCCTGAAATCCAAGGATTCAGCGGGCAATCAAGCCCTGCTCGATGATTACAAGGCTCAACTCGATGCCGAACGTCGAAAGACTGAAACTGCAATTACCTTAAACGCTGAATTGATGGCGGTGAAGGAATCGGTTGCGAAGTTAAGTACGCAATCAAATGAGGCCAACCGCATCCGTACCGAGGCTGAGGCAAAGCTCAATACAACGATTCTTGAAATGCGTCGTGCATCTGAGTCAATTTTTGATGAGACCAAGAAGATCGCTGGTGCACTTTCTAATTCGCAGACTCGTGGAAAGTTTGGCGAGGCACAGTTAGAGCTACTGCTTCAAGGTGCAGGGCTACGCGAAGGCCATGAGTACACCGCGCAACGTTCTACAACAGACTCTGATTCATCGGGAATTCCAGATATCACCGTTTCTATGCCAGGTGGTTCATTACTGTTTATTGATTCCAAGTTTCCCTTTGAACGTTTTCTTGAAGCCTTTGGAACTGAGGATCAGGCCCAACGTGATGAGTATCTGCAGCTGCACACTAAGGATTTAATGAAGCATGTTGAAGCGCTCGCAAAGCGTGGATATCACAAATCTCAAGGATCACCTGATTTTGTTGTGCTCTTTGTTCCCTTTGAAACCTTGTTATCTGAGGCTTTGCGCTTGGATCCAATGTTCCTTGAAAAGGCTTTCAAAGTTGGCGTTACCGTTGCAACCCCAACATCGATGATGGCGCTACTACGCACTATTGGATACATCTTTACCCGCAATAAGTTGGCGGAAAATGCTGATGAGATTCAAAAGGTTGCAAGCACCTTCTTGAAGAACATCACCTTGCTGCATACAAAGATCGTTGCAGTCGGAAAGGCGATCTCTCAGACCTCAAAGGCGTATGAGGATCTAGTACCAACAGCGGAAAAGACTGTTTTGGCACCTGCTCGAAGAATTCATAACTTAGGTGTCACAGGGGATAAAGATAAGTTAGCGATTGAGTATCCTGAAGCCCCTGGTGCGGTTCGCGATCTGAAAAGCGCCGAGCTAGAAGCAGGCGATGATTACATTGATGCAGAAGAGGTAGATGAGCGATGAGCACAGTTCAAAAGTTGCAGATCCAGGGTCCTGGATTAAAGAAGCAGGGCATCGTTATTTTGCAATTCCTCTTTATTGGTTTCTTTGTCTTTATTGAGATGACGATCCGTACCGGTGTTGGAATCCTGACAGGTATCGCTATATGTGCGGCAACCTTTGCCTCTATTCGCTTTGGTCGCCCCGGTACAACCTATGTTTCAGTGGTAACTCCCCCATTGGCCTTTGCTGGCTCTGCGTTAATGCTCACAATGCTGCTCGATGGTTTTAGACCATCACGAGTTGGCATTGATTTCATCGCAGCCCTTGCATCAGAGGCGCCATTTTTAATCATTTCAGCGTTGTATGGCTGGTTTGTCTACCTCAATGAAAAGGCGAAGGCTAAGCCTTCAAAGAAAAGAGCTACGCAACAAGCAGATTAAGCCTGACCCGCAGCCTTCATATCTTTACGAAGCTCTGGTTATACAACTACGCGTTGTAACTTGCAATTCCTAGTTACAACTATGGCTTTACAAATTTGAAACTTACAGGGCTTGAAATTCTTGCAGAGTATCCAAGGCTTTCTGCCTTAACTGCAGTTACTACGCAAGTTCTCTCTATAGAAGTGTCGACAACTGAAAGCTTATTGCCTGAGATTATGCATCCATCGGTAACTGTTGAGTAAGTAACTGCACCACTGCCTGATCCACCATACGATTGCAATGTAAAGGTTGAAGCTGTACTTGTTGATAATGACACATTTGAAATCGAGAAAAACGCTTGCACAAGAATCTTGGTCTTAAAAACAACCGGATTGGATGTTACTGCGTTATAGCCGACACTTGCTCCCTTGGTCGCAACTACAGAGCAAGTGGTATCCGCAGTGGCAAAAAGGTATGAGGTTGAAGTGATTGAACAGTTGGCTCCTGTAACAGCATAAGTCACCGACCCATTTCCAGTTCCACCTGTGATTCCAAGCCAGACACCACAAGATTGACCACAGAACCCAAAATTTGAATCAGAGATCACATAAATGGGAGCCTGCTGATCGACTCTGAAACCAATATATACATACTGGGATTGTGCAGCATTAAAGCCAATACTTCCGGCTTTGGTTGCAATAAGTGCACATGATGCCGCTTGGTTGGCCGTTATCGCGATAGTTCCGGAAGGTGTTTGGACGTTAGGTGACCTTAAACAATTTTCGCCCGTTAAAGTGAATGTAACGGCACCGGTTCCTGAACCCCCAGATGTCCTTCCAAAGTAGTTTTCACCCGCTCTTAAATTAGTTTGCGATAAATCGATTTTGAATGGTTGCTGATCAACAAGGTCTACTTTTTGGAAAACTACACTAATTGGTTGAGAAGTTATTGCGTTGAAGCCATCTTTAGATGCTTTGGTGCCTGTCACCACGCAAGTGGTCGGAGCTGAAGCAGTGACATTACTACCACTTATTGAACAGTTCGTTCCTGTAACAGCGAAGGAAATCGCACCAGTACCAGATCCACCTGTCGAAGTAATACTAACCAAACTTCCCTCGAAGGCCGAAGATGCACTTGAAATAGAAAACGGTTGTTGATTGTAGAAACCGAATGGAAAACTAACTGGTGGAGAGGTTTGAGGGTTATAACCTAATGCAACTCTTGTTGCAGTCACGATGCAATTAGTGGCATTTGTGGAAGTTACATAGGAATTTGTAGAAATAATTCCACCGCTAGTGACTTGTTCCGTGCGAATAGAACATCCCTCACCCGCTACTGAATATGTAGTGGTCCCCGGGACAGTACTGGTAGCTGATAATTTAAAGCTATCCCCCACCTTAAGTATTGTTGTTGGGATACTGGAAATAGTTAATGGAGGTTGATTTACTGTTCCAAATGTAAAAGTGACTGGTTGCGATTGAGCCAACGGAAATCCAGGTGATTCTGCTTTTTGAACTATGACAGTACATGTGCCCGCGATAGTTGATCTTATGTAAAGTTTGCTCGGTCCATTTGTAAGACCGTTCTCATCCCACACAGAACAATTTGCTGTCCCATTAGAGATGTAATTGACCCGCCCAGAACCTGATCCACCGCTATGAGTTAAGTAAATGGTCTGACCGATAAGTCCATTCGGTGTTGTGTATCCAAGAATCAAAGGCTGGGCAGTAAATTCGAAGATTACAGGCTGAGAAACGGTATTGCTGCCTCCATTGCTTGATGCTTTGGACGCAGTGACAGAACACTTTGTAACTACATTGGCAGCCAACAAATTTCCGTTAACCGTGCAATTAGCTCCAGTCGCTGAGAAGGTAACAGCGCCGTTACCTTCGCCACCAGAGGTTGTGAGCGTTACGAAGTTGTTAAAAATAGACTTTAGATTTGTATTAGAAATCACAAAAGGTGCTTGAGCCGAAGAATTACTTTGAGCCGGCGTCGGTGCAACAGTAGGTACAGCAGTTGGTACTCGCGTTACAGTGGCAGAAGGTGTAGGTGTTGGTGCAACTGTTGGTACTCGCGTTACAGTCGCAGAAGGTGTAGGTGTTGGTGCAACTGTTGGTACTCGCGTTACAGTCGCAGAAGGTGTTGGTGTTGGTGCAATAGTTGGTGCAACTGTAGGTACTCGCGTTACGGTCGCCGAAGGTGTCGGTGTGACTGATGGTCTGACAGTTGCGCTCGCCGAAGGCGTTGCCACTGGTGTAGCAGATGTATTTGTCTGAACTCTTTTTGTTAAAGACATAAAGGTCGCGCTATTCAAATCAAAAACTCCTGTGAGCCAGAATCTCCATCGAAGTGTGGTTCCTGCAGGAATATCCATAGCTACCCATGGCTGAACAGGCTGGGCTACAGGACAGTTAGTGGAATATTCCCAACCCATTGCACCTGCTAACCGCTTCCAATTACCTGCTTCAAGTGCTTGCAGCTCTGCATTAATTCCACGGCTATGACAATTACCTCGATCGATGTAAAAAGTATTATTAGCAAATGCTGCTGCGCGAATTGCAGCCAGATCAATAGCTGAAGGCGTTGGCGTTGGTGAAGGCGGTGCTGAAGGCTTTGGTGTCGGAGCAACTGAAGGTTTAACCGTCGGCCTAACAACCTTTACGCCCTTGCTCCACACAAGTTTGGTGCCAGATTTAATGCAGGTGTATCTCATACCTGCCGAAACTGTCGTCGAGTTGAGCTTGCTACAAGAAGTGCCAGTCTTGGCCTCAGCGCTAGCTGGCGTGATGAATTGGATCAGAAAGAGCGAGGCACAGATTAAGGCAAGCACGCGGTGCTTCATAGGAAAATTATAAAGGGAAAGCCATAGAGCTGAAACTAGAAAGCCGACCAGTAATGTTCAAATTTTAAGCCTGGCCCGCCGCCTTCATATCCTTACGAAGCTCAGGTGGCAGAG
The DNA here is from genome assembly GCA_041165485.1 of Actinomycetota bacterium. Taxonomy (GTDB): domain Bacteria; phylum Actinomycetota; class Actinomycetes; order Nanopelagicales; family Nanopelagicaceae; genus Planktophila. Next base: position 4,595 of record JBEANK010000068.1, read on the forward strand.
CAAAAAGCAGTGACTCTTCAGCTGCGGTGACCTCTTGAACATCGCGGTATCCATGCTCTGCAAGGGTTGCTAAAACATCCTTCACCAAGATCTCGGGCACAGATGCACCACTTGTCACGCCAATAGTTTCAACATCGGTAAACCAGTGATCTTGAATCTCTTCGGCGTAATCAATCAGATGAGAAGCCTTGGCGCCGTACTCAAGGGCAACCTCTGCAAGACGCACTGAGTTACTTGAGTTTTGGGAGCCAACAACAATTACTAAATCCGCTTGCGGTGCAATTACTTTGATCGCTTCTTGGCGATTTTGTGTTGCATAACAAATGTCATCACTAGGTGGTGCTTGGATATCTGGGAAACGCTCTTTCAGGATCGCAACTGTTTCCATCGTTTCATCGACAGATAAGGTTGTTTGAGAAAGCCAGATCAGATTCTTTCCTGGTGTTGGCACGATGGTGCGAGCACCTTCTAGGCCATCGACGATGCGGACCTTGTCTGGCGCTTCTCCCGCAGTTCCCTCAACCTCTTCATGGCCATGGTGACCAATTAATAAAATCTCTGCATCCTCTGTCGCAAAACGGCGAACCTCGTGGTGAACCTTGGTGACCAATGGGCAGGTGGCATCAATTGTCTTGAGGTTTCGCGCAGCTGCTTCTTCATGCACCATCGGAGAAACTCCGTGGGCTGAGAAAACAACGGTCTGACCCTCTGGAACCTCATCTGTTTCATCAACAAAGATCGCACCCTTTGCTTCCAAAGAGGTAACGACGTGAACGTTGTGCACGATCTGCTTGCGAACATAGACCGGTGCGCCATAGAGAGCCAGGGCTTTTTCAACGGTGATCACAGCGCGATCTACCCCTGCGCAATATCCGCGAGGCGCTGCCAGCAGAACTCTCTTAGCCATGGGGGCAGTCTATTAGGCT
>JBEANK010000069.1:0-5497 GCA_041165485.1 Actinomycetota bacterium
AAACTCGATGTCAGCAGAATTCGCGCATTTCCATTTTTGAATAAGGATGTAGTTGTAGGTGGCGCGATTTACGATGTTACGACAGGAAAAATTACTCCGGTTGAGTGCTAACCGGACTTGTTCTACGCATCGGCATTTTCGTTACTGGATAGCTTAAATCCTCAAGAAACTCTGTAATTATCAAATTAACTAAGCCTGGCTTTTCCTTCGGCAAGATATGCGAAGTTCCTGGAACAATCGCTAACTGACCAAGAGGCAAGGCCTCAAACAAATCAATTGTGTGTTGATGACGAATAACATCATCATCACCTGCCATAACTAGTACAGGACACTGAATCTTTTGCAGATCTGAAATAGGAATATCTGGCTCGCTACGCCACATCTCTTTGAAATGTTCGTAAATTCGATCCATAGTTTCTGGAGTATCAGGTGAATAAATAGCGTATTCAGCACGATCCTCATCGCTAATAGGACCCATCTCAAAGAAATCAACGGTTCCTTTAAAGTGATAATTCGCCCCGATAGCAACGAGAGATTTCACAAGATCAGGGCGTTGAATTGCGATGAACAATCCAATAATTCCGCCATCACTCCAACCAATGATATGGGCTGGTTCCTTTACAACTGTTTCAAGGTAAGCGATCGCTTCACGGACTTGGTACTTAAAGTTAATACTCTCTTGACGATATGAAGAAAATCCATGTGATGAACGATCGTAGGCAAAGACGTGATAATCCTCTAAGTCAGGGACTATCTGTGAAGCCCAGTGTGCGGTCTGACTCAGCCCACCATGAAGCAGAACAACAGCTTCACCATCATTTTCCCATTCATAGCAGTAAAGATCATGGCCATCTACCTTTACATACTCTGGCATTACAAAGAGTCCATGATGTGACGATTACCCCGATCAAAGGTTAAGTAGTTCCAGGTCCAGTCAGCCATGGTGCCAATTTTATTACGACCACCTAATAAATAGAACAAGTGCAACCATAGCCAGGCGTACCAAGCAGGAATTCCAACTAGGCGAAGCTTTTTGACTTCAACAATTGCTTTATGGCGGCCAATTGTGGCCATAGAGCCTTTATCAATGTACTTAAATGGCTTTAACTCTTGACCTGCAGTTAAACGCTTAATTTGCTTTGCGACGTGTCGTGCTTGTTGCATTGCAACTGGTGCAACCATCGGCATCATTCGGCCATTTTCTCCAACCAGGCCAGCGATATCTCCGATTGCAAAGATGTGCGGGTAATGCTTCACCTGCAGAGTTTGATCTACATCAATACGAGTATTTACTAACGGTAGGTTGAGCAAGGCACCTGTTGGTTCACCTTGAACACCAGCTGCCCAAATTGTTACCTCAGAGTTAATACTGCTGCCATCCTTGATCTCAATCTTTCGCGGTTTAATCTCTTTAACCGCGGTGTTGAGATGAACTGTAACTCCTAGTTTTTCCAAATCTTTCTTTCCATGTTCAGAGAGCTTTTCTGAAAACATCGGCAGAATTCGAGGACCGGCTTCAATTAAATTAATTTTAATGTGCGCAGCTGCATGTGCTTGATCATGCTTCAAAGGACCACGTACTAGCTCTGCAAATGCTCCAGCCATTTCAACTCCGGTGGGACCGCCACCAACAACGGAGATAGAAAAGATTGTGTCATCTTCAAAGCGACATAAATCTTCAAAACGACGTAAAACCTCTGCACGAATTGTCAGCGCTTCATTGACGCTCTTCATACCTAATGCATGTTCCTTGACACCTGGAACACCGAAATCAGCGGTTGCAGAACCCAGAGCTACAACTAAGTAATCAAACTCAAGAACTTCGCTGCTATCTAATTTAATACTTTTATTTTTATGATCGACAGAGATTGGTGAACCCATTCGAAATTGGATTCCTGTTTTACGTAGCGCTCCACGAATCGGGTGTGCAACGTGATCCGCCGCCAGTCCTGCCGTTGATACCTGATACAACAAAGGCAAAAAGGTTTGAAAGTTATGGCGATCAACCAAGGTCACATGGGCATCGTTGACCAGTGCACGTGCTGCGGTAAGGCCGCCAAAACCGGCACCCAGAATTACTACGCGAGGCTTCTGAGGTGTCTTTTGCATGGGTTAAGTCTAGGCTTCACAGCATGAACCTGCCTCTCGGACACCGTAAATACCTCGTCACAGGGGCTTCAGGTTATGTAGGTGGTCGTTTAGTACGCGCACTTATTGATGATAAAGATGATGTTCGTATTTTAGTGCGCGATAAGAACAAGATCATGGGTCAACCGTGGGCAACTCAGGTTGATATCTGTGAAGGTAGCGCTGAAAATTTTGCTGATTTACAACGAGCTCTTGAGGGTATTCACACAGCTTTTTACCTACTGCACTCAATTAACTTGGGTCCTCACTTTGATGAGATCGAAAGCGAAATGGCCCGCAACTTTGCAAAAGCAGCCGAGCTTGCAGGTGTTTCACAAATTATCTACTTGGGCGGAATCGCAAATGATGCAAATATCAGTAAGCACCTTGCATCCCGCGCGATGACGGGCGAATCACTAGCAACAACATCTGTTCCGGTTTTAGAACTTCGCGCCGGAATCATTATTGGTTCAGGTTCTGCCAGCTTTGAAATGTTGCGTCACTTAACCCACCGTCTGCCAATCATGACAACTCCTAAGTGGGTTATGAATAAAACTCATCCAATCGCGATCCGTGATGTTTTGTATTACCTCAAGGCCACTGCGCGATTAGAAACTCCTGTCAATAAAGTTTTTGATATCGGTGGGCCTGAAGTTTTGTCTTACGCCGATATGATGCAAAAGTTTGCAAAGCTATCTGGTTTAAAGAAGCGTTGGATTATCAGAGTTCCAGTATTAACCCCAGGACTTTCTAGTTTATGGATCGGATTAGTAACACCCGTACCAACGGCGTTGGCGCGTCCACTAGTTGGTTCATTGATTAGCGAAGTTGTTGCAGATCCTGCAAAAAGTATTGATGCGCTTATTCCAAAGCCCGCGGAGGGCTTGATTGATGTTGAAAATGCGATTCAGTTAGCGCTTTCTAAGATCACTAACCACAACGTTGAAACTCGTTGGTCTGATGCAACGATGCCAACTGCGCCATGGCAAAAGGCACAAGGTGACCCAGATTGGGCTGGCGAAATGGTTTTGCGTGATCGTCGTGAACGGATCACCGATGTTTCAGCTGAAAAGGTGTGGCGCCAAGTAGAACGTATTGGTGGCGAGAATGGTTGGTTTGGTTCAGATTTATTGTGGTGGGCTCGCGGAGTTCTAGATCGCTTCTTAGTTGGTGGAGTTGGTTTACGTCGCGGCCGACGTGATCCTGATTTCTTACGTGTTGGTGAGAGTTTAGATTTTTGGCGAGTTGAAGAGTTAGAGCCAGGTCGTCGACTTAAGTTGTACGCCGAAATGGTCCTACCTGGAAAAGCGTGGCTGGAATTTACAGTGACCCGTGAAAATGGCAAGACAAAGATTGTGCAAGAGGCAACCTTTAATCCACGTGGCTTGGGTGGCCAGTTGTATTGGTATGCGGTTTCTCCCTTCCATTTATTTGTTTTTCCAACAATGCTTCGAAACATAGTGAAGAAAGCTAAGAAGGATGCATGAGTTCACCCCTGAAGTAGAGGCGTTAGCCGCCGAAATTTTGAAGTACAGCTTGGAACGTTTAAAGGATGATCCACCACTAGATGGTCCACGCTCTGCTGAAGATCTCTTTAATGAAGTTGGAAACACAATTACCGCTAAGGGTTTAGGTGGTCATGAGGCGCTTGAAGTTTTTACAAATGTTTTAGCTAAAGCCTGCATATCAACGGATCATCCCCGCAACTTGGCTTTCATACCTTCTGCGCCCAGTGAGTATGCAAACCTTTTTGATTTAGTTGTAGGTGCAAGTGCTTTGTATGGCGGATCGTGGCAAGAAGGAGCTGGCGCTGTCTTTGCAGAAAACCAAGCGATTCAATGGCTGATTGATTTGGCAGGCTTGCCTGCAACTGCAGGTGGTGTATTTGTGCAGGGCGGAACCATTGGAAACCTCTCGGCTCTAGTAGTTGCTCGTGCCGAAGCTCGTAAAAAGCACACCCCAGCCGGGCGTTGGGTCATTGCATGTAGCGCAGAAGCACACTCTTCAATCGCCTCTGCAGCCAACGTGATGGATGTTGATGTTCTCAAAGTTCCAGTTGATGCAAAAGGCAAATTGCAAGGCGCTGTGGTTGCAGAAGCGATCGATACCTTGCATTCGACAACTAACAATCGAGTCTTTGCAGTAGTTGCAACATCTGGCACAACCAACCTTGGAATCATTGATGATTTAAAGGGTTTAGGAAAAGCAGCACATGATCGTGGAATTTGGTTCCATGTTGATGGCGCTTATGGTTTAGCAGCTTTATGTGCACCATCTGTTCGCTCAGATTTCGATGGAGTAGAAAACGCGGACTCATTTATAGTCGATCCCCACAAATGGCTATTTGCCCCATTTGATGCCTGCGCACTTGTATATCGCAATCCAGAATTGGCAAAGGAAGCACATTCACAACATGCTTCTTATTTAGATACTTTAAAGGATGACCAATGGTCACCCTCTGACTACGCAATTAATTTAACCCGCAGAACTCGCGGCTTGCCATTTTGGTTCTCACTGGCCGCACATGGCACAGATGCATATTCAGAAGCGATGGAGCAGACAATCACAGTTGCGAAAGAAGCTGCTGAATTGGTTCGCAAACATCCCAATTTAGAATTATTGTGCGAACCAGAACTCTCAATCGTTGCCTTCACTCGTAAGGGCTGGGCTGCAGCTGATTATCAAAAGTGGAGTGATCAGCTACTAGCTGATCAGGTTGGATTTATCCCACCCTCATCCCACAATGGCCAACCGATTCTGCGATTTGCAATCGTTAATCCATGGACAAAAATCAGCGATATTCAATTGATTCTGGATAGGCTGTAAATCACTTCTGCAAGTTCCCACAGTTTTTGCACATCTGACCTAAGATTTACTCCATGTCCGCACAAGAAGAGTCAGCGATCAACACTGGCCTGAGCGACCTCGAAGTTCGTATCCTGGATTTTGAAGGCAATTGGTGGCGTTACGCCGGCGCTAAAGAGGCTGCCATCAAAGAGCTTTTTGATGTGACCGCACCTCGTTACTACCAACTCCTGAATGATCTGATTGACCGCGACGATGCCCTAGCCGCCTCACCTATGCTAGTTAAGCGCCTTCGCCGCCTACGTGAGGCCCGCATGGCCACACGTGTAGCTCGCTAAGCCCAACACAAACCCTCGTTTTGCGCCTCGGAAATAAAGGCTCTAGATTTGGCGTTAGCACTCTCGGGGTGTGAGTGATAAAACGCCCCGCCTAACGCAGGACTAAACACCCAGGTAAGACTTACAAGAGGAGCACAACTCATGGCAAAGCAGATTGCCTTTAATGAAGAAGCACGTCGCGGTTTAGAGCGCGGCATGAATATCTTGGCTGATGCGGTCAAGGTAAC
>JBEANK010000070.1:0-7574 GCA_041165485.1 Actinomycetota bacterium
TGCTCTTTGGATTTACAGGGTTGCTCTCATTTGGACATGCTTTGTACTTTGCTACCGGCGTTTACGTCTCTTGTATTTTGATTAACCATGAGGTGGTTTCTTGGTGGCTAGCAGCCATCATCGCCACAGTAGCTAGCGGAGTTCTCGCAGCACTTGTTGGTGCAGCTTCTCTGCGAACAACAGGAATTACCTTTGCGATGGTGACCTTGGCATTTGGTGAAGCTGGACATGTGATCGTTGGTAGAAACTTCTTTGGTTTAACAGGGGGTGAAAACGGCATCGCTCTTAACGCTGAATTTGTTCCTCAGTTCTGGATTGGTGTTGTAAATACCAAGTACATCTACTGGACAGCGCTACTGGCTTTAATAGTTACTTATTTAGTTATTTGGTGGGTTACAGAAAGCTCTGCCGGTCGTGTCTTTGCCGCACTTCGTGACAATGAGCAACGTGTGCAGGTTCTTGGTTTAGATACCCAAAAGTTCAAGCTTTTGTCCTTCGTAATCAGCGGAACTTTGGCTGGAATGCTGGGCTTTGTCATGCTTATCGCTGCAGGTAGCGCAGCGCCACGCTTTGCCGAATCATCGGTCACTATCGCCTTATTGCTCATGGTTGTCATCGGTGGCGCGGTTACTCGTTGGGGCGCGGTTCTAGGCGGAATCTTTTACTCCTTTGCATCCACTCGCATGCAGGATCTAACACAGCAAGGCTCTCTTGAATCGATCCCTGAATGGATTGCGGGCCCTATCGCCGAACCGGCACTTCTGTTGGGACTGATCTTTATCTTCATTGTGATGTTTGCTCCTGGTGGTTTATCAGGCGCCTACTACCGTCTTCGAATGAAGGCGCTTGCACGCAAACACTCATGAGTCAGAAACTCTGGGAGCCAAGGTTAAATGGCGAAACCGCCATCGAAAAGCTTCAAGCTGAGAAAGGTATTGACTCTTACTCCTCCTTACATCAATGGAGTATCAATAATCCAGGGGAGTTTTGGTCTAGAGCTTGGGATGGCAACCAGGTAATTGGAACCAAAGGATCAGTGCATTTTGCCCAGGGCGCTGATTTCATCTCCTCGAAGTTTTTTCCAGAAGCACGATTGAATGTTGCAGAGAACTTATTAGCTCATGGAGATCCAAGTGCGATTGCAATTGTTTCAATCCTTGAAACCGGAATCAGAACAGAGATCACTTGGGCAGAACTTCGCACAAAAGTTGCGGCAACCGCAGCTGCAATGCGGGCCGAAGGTGTTGTCGTAGGCGATCGAGTTGTTGCGTGGGTTCCTAATGTCACTGAAACAATCATTTATGCACTTGGTGCATTAAGCATTGGAGCGGTCGTATCGACCGCATCTCCAGATTTTGCACCTCATGCTGTCGAAGATCGTTTTGGTCAGGTAGAGCCAAAGATTCTCTTAGCTGCAGATGGGTATCATTACAACGGTAAGTACTTTGATTGCACCGAGAAGTCATTGGAAATTGAAAAGCTTCTTCCAACTCTGAAGAGAACGATTCGTGTGAGCCAATTCGAGGAGTGGATTTCACCATTCATCGGAACAGAGCCTGTATTTGAGCAGCTGCCATTTGAACATCCTGGCTTTGTTCTTTTCTCCTCTGGAACCACTGGTAAGCCAAAGTGCATTACTCACAGTGGTGCAGGAGTAATGCTCAAGGCTCAATCGGAGATGTTGTATCAATTCAATATCAACAAAGGACAAAGGGTATTTTTCTTTACAACCTGTGGCTGGATGATGTGGAATTGGTTAACGATGGCTTTGGGTCGCGGAGCCACAATAGTTTTATTTGATGGTGCACCGATGGCTCCAACTGCTACACGTTTATTTGATATCGCTCAAAATGAAAAGTTAGATTTTTTTGGAGTATCGGCCAAGTTCATAGATTCAGCGCATAAAGAGGGTTTAGTTCCGGCAAAGAGTCATGATCTCTCATCGGTAAAAACCATTGGGTCTACAGGATCTGTTCTTTCACCTGAAAGTTTTGATTATGTGTATTCATCAATTAAATCCGATGTGCACTTGGCATCAATGTCCGGCGGCACAGATATCTGTGGTTGTTTCTTAGCTGGAGTTCCGACTCAGCCTGTTTATCGCGGAGAGCTACAGGGGCCATGTTTAGGAATGGCAACTGATGTCTTTAACTCCAAAGGCGAAAGCGCAGCTTTTGATGAGAAAGGTGAACTTGTTTGTACAGTTCCCTTTCCCTCAAAGCCAGTTGGATTCTGGGCAGATACCAATGATTCAAAGTACAAAGCAGCTTACTTTGAAGGTTTTCCAGGTGTCTGGACTCACGGAGATTTTGCTTCAAAATCTGCAACAGGTGGATTTACTTTGTTTGGTCGAAGTGATGCAACCCTAAATTCAAAGGGTGTTCGAATTGGTACCGCCGAGATTTACAGAGTAGTTGAAACCTTTGCCCAGGTTCAAGAAGCGATGGCGGTATCTCAAGATTGGGAAAGTGACACACGGGTCATTTTGTTTATCGTTGTAAAGGCAGGACAAGAGTTCAACGAGGTCGTTGAAAAAGAGATTAAGACTGCATTGCGCACACAAGCATCTCCTCGCCACGTTCCAGATCTGATTGTCGTCGCACCCGAACTTCCACGAACCAAGTCCAATAAGTTAGTTGAGTTAGCGGTAACCGATGTAATCAATGGTCGCGAGGTTAGAAATCGCGATGCGCTGGCCAATCCAGATTCCTTGGATTGGTTCAAAGGGTTGGTGCCTTAGGCTTAGTCAGTGATCACAATCGCTTCACCGGAAGCCATGCTTCAACTAGGCATACAACTTTCGGCTCATCTGCGTGCTGGCGATCTGCTTTTAGTAAATGGCCCACTTGGTGCAGGTAAGACAGTTCTAGCCCAAGGTGTTGGCGCAGGTCTGGGAGTTACTGGAGTTACATCTCCAACCTTTGTTATCTCCCGTGTTCATAAAGCAGCGATTCCTTTTATCCATGTTGATGCCTATCGCTTAGTGGACTCTGATAATCCCAACCTGTATTTGGATGATCTAGATCTTGATATCGCGAACTCAATTACCTTGATTGAATGGGGCGGAGCAGAGTCTGCGCGGTTAAGCGAAGATCGACTAGAGATCACAATTGATCGCAGCACAGATGAACGCACAGTTGAAATCAAAGCTGTTGGGCCACGCTGGGTGGGATTTTCACTATGAGCAAGGTGTTAGCCATTGATACATCTACTTCGCGTACCTGCGTAGCAGTTATTGATGGAGCTAATATTTTGTATAGCGGTTTCAGAGATGGCGCGACCGCGCACGGTCCATCCTTACCAGCATTAGTTCAAGAAGCACTTGCCGTTAGCGATGTTGATGACGTTGTTGTTGGAATGGGTCCGGGACCATTTACCGGATTGCGAGTTGGAATTGCTTTTGCACAGAGCTTTGCTTTAGCTCGCGAAATACCAGTTCGTGGTGTGTGTTCATTAGATGCGATCGCAGCCCAAGTTGCAGATCAAGATTTCATCATCACCGTTGATGCTCGGCGTAAAGAGGTTTATTGGGCTCGGTACACACAAGGTGTACGAGTTGGAGAACCTGCAGTTAACTTTCCTGCAGATGTAACTGGCGCGATGATTCACACAGATCTTTTCCCGGACATGGTGGCCTTAGCAAATCTGTCTGGCAACATCATCGAACCAATTTACTTGCGCAGACCAGATGCAGTAGCAACGGCGGATAGATGATTACTTATCGCGTTGCAACTTCCTTTGACCTTCCGGTGTTTGTCTCATTAGACAAAGAGTTATTTCCATACTCACCATGGTCTGCCTCTCAATACAAGGAAGAGTTCTCTGCACCGACCCGTCACTTTGTAGTGGCGTTAGATGATGAGCAAAGCATCATTGGGTATGCGGGAGTTTTCGCACCAGGAGCGGCAGAGGCTGATGTGCTCACCGTGGGGGTTGTGCCAAGCCATCGCGGTAAGGGCATTGCACGCCAATTAATAGCGCTCATTACTGATTGGGCACACAATCAAGGATCTACTGCAATGATGCTTGAAGTGAAGGTAGATAATGTTGAAGCCATTGGATTATATGAATCACTGGGATATTCAAAGCTAAACACTCGTAAGGATTACTTTGGCCCAGGACTTGATGCCCTCGTAATGCGATTGGAGCTCTCATGAGCGAACCAATTGTTTTAGGTATTGAAACATCATGCGATGAAACCGCGGTCGGAATCGTTCAGGGTCGTACTTTGCTTGCAAATGTCATTGCATCCAGTGTTGAAGAGCATGCACGTTTTGGAGGAGTTGTTCCAGAAATTGCAAGTCGAGCACACCTTGAAGCGATGATTCCAACTTTGCATCAAGCACTTAAGGATTCAAAGCTTGCATTGAAGGATATTGATGCGGTTGCTGTAACTGGAGGACCTGGTTTAGTTGGTGCATTACTTGTTGGTGTTGGTTCTGCAGCAGGTCTTGCTCTTGGATTAAACAAACCAATTTATGCGGTCAATCATTTAGCTGCACATGTCAGTGTTGATTACTTAGCTCATGACAAACCATTGGATCCAACAATCGCACTTTTGGTAAGCGGTGGACACTCATCCCTTTTGCAGGTTGATGACATCACTGGTTCAATTACAAAGCTTGGCGAAACTATGGATGATGCAGCTGGTGAAGCCTTTGACAAGATCGCCCGTGTTATGAAGTTGGGTTTTCCTGGTGGGCCTGCAATCGACAAGTTAGCAAAAGAAGGAAGCGCGAGCGCAATTGATTTTCCACGAGGATTGACAACTTCACATGATTGGCAAACTCGACCATTTGACTTCTCATTCTCAGGATTAAAGACTGCAGTAGCAAGATACTTAGAAGCAACACCTGACTATGCAAAGGCAGATGTCGCCGCTTCATTCCAAGAAGCGATCGTCGATGTGCTTCTTTTAAAGGCGTTGGCAGCCTGCAAACAATCTGGGATTGATTCATTGGTGATTGCCGGAGGTGTGGCTGCTAATTCACGGCTTCGAACCCTGGCTCAGGAGCGGTGCGATAAGGCTGGCATTCAGCTCCGGGTTCCAAGCCCTGGGCTATGCACGGATAATGGGGCGATGGTCGCAGCCTTGGGCTCTCTCATGGTTTCAGCGGGCCGCAGCCCCAGCCCAGTGGCCTTTGACGCCGATTCCAGCCTGTCCGTCACCACCATAGCCCTCTAATCCCGATTTGCTGCGCGGGAATAGCCCGCCTAGAGTTTGCGTTAGCACTCACGGCCCGAGTCTGCTAATTCGAGCCGCACGAGGAATCAATAGCTTAAAAAAGCTTAAGAAACTAGAAGGAGTTAGACCATGGCAGTTAAGCCACTAGAAGATCGCATCGTTATCAAGACTAATGAGGCTGAGACAACAACAGCATCAGGCCTTGTTATCCCAGATACAGCAAAAGAGAAGCCACAGGAAGGCACTGTTATCGCAGTTGGCCCAGGTCGCTTCCAATGGATGTCAAGGTTGGCGATGTAGTTCTTTACAGCAAGTACGGCGGAACTGAAATCAAGCACGGTGGAGAAGATCTACTAGTGCTTTCAGCTCGCGACATTCTCGCTGTAATCGAGAAGTAAATGGGAAAGAGCCTTCAATTTGATGAGCAAGCACGCCGCGCCATGGAGCGCGGTGTCAACATTCTTGCTGACACAGTAAATAACAATTGCTAAGGAAATCGAACTTTCAGATCCAGCAGAAAACATGGGAGCTCAGTTAGTTAAGGAAGTTGCGACAAAGACAAATGATGTCGCAGGTGATGGAACTACAACAGCAACGGTTCTTGCTCAAGCCATGGTTAAAGAAGGACTTCGAAACCTTGCAGCTGGTGCACAGCCAATGGATATTAAGCAGGGTATTGAAGCGGCCGTAGCAGCGGTTTCAGAGAAGCTTCGCGAACAGGCAACTCCAGTTAATGGAAAGCCACAGATCGCAGATGTTGCAACAATCTCGGCTCAGGATCGTGCAATCGGCGAATTGATCGCTGAAGCGATGGACCGTGTTGGTAAAGATGGAGTTATTACAGTTGAAGAAGCATCTACAACTGGACTTGATCTTGAATTCACTGAAGGAATGCAGTTTGACAAGGGCTACATTTCTCCTTACTTCGTAACTGATCAAGATCGCATGGAAGCGATCCTTGAAGATGCTTACGTTCTGATTTCTGCAAACAAGATTTCAGCGCTGTCAGATTTACTGCCATTGCTTGAAAAGGTTGCGCAAGCATCAAAGCCACTTTTAATCATTGCCGAAGACATCGAAGGCGAAGCGCTTTCTACCCTGGTTGTTAACCGTATGCGTGGAGTATTCGCATCAGTTGCGGTTAAGGCACCAGGATTTGGAGATCGTCGTAAGGCGACACTTCAGGACATCGCAGTACTTACAGGTGGACAGGTAATTTCTTCAGAGCTTGGCATGAAGCTCGAGGGAGTAACGATTGAAGATCTAGGCAAGGCTCGTCGCATCGTTGTTACCAAGGATGCAACAACCATCGTTGATGGAGCAGGCGATAAGGCTGCGGTTGCTGCACGTGTTTCAGAGCTTCGCAAGGAGATCGAAAACAGTGATTCTTCTTGGGATAAAGAGAAGCTACAAGAGCGTCTTGCAAAACTTGCTGGTGGCGTATGTGTCATCAAGGTGGGCGCACATACAGAAGTTGAACTCAATGAAAAGAAGCACCGTCTTGAGGATGCAATCTCTGCAACCCGTGCCGCTGTTGAAGAAGGAATCGTTGTTGGTGGAGGTGCAGCACTTGTGCATGCCGCCGATGCCCTAGAAGGCGATCTTGGTTTCACAGGGGACAAGGCTGTTGGAGTTCGTTTAGTCCGTAAGGCTTGTGATGAGCCACTTCGTTGGATTGCAGAAAATGCAGGACTTGAAGGCTACGTAGTAGTTGCCAAGGTTCGCGCAATGAAGCACAACGAGGGTTTCAATGCAGCAACAGATGTGTACGGTGATCTTGCAGCAGATGGTGTAATCGATCCAGTTAAGGTAACTCGTTCAGCACTTGCTAACGCTGCATCAATCGCTGCCATGTTTATTACAACAGAGGCTGTTGTTTACGAAAAGCCAGCAGAGCAAGCAGCTGCTGATGCTACTGGTGGACATGGACACTCACATGGCCCAGGCGGACATTCTCACTAAGTAGTTCAAAGTAAGAAGTAAAAGAAAGAAGCCCCGCGGAATTTTCCGTGGGGCCTTTTCTTTTCTTACTTAGGAGGAAGAAATTTATGATGCGTGTGAAATATCTGGATTAACATCCTTACCAAGAATTGCTAGGCGGTCATCCTCTGAAAGACCTCCCCAAATTCCATAAGGCTCTTGCACTGCAAGTGCGTGTGCCCGACAGGCGGCAATTACTGGGCATGATGCGCAGATAGCTTTCGCTGTGTTCTCGCGGTTACGACGACGAGGTCCACGCTCTCCATCTGGATGAAAGAACATCTCAGAAGGAAGATCGCGGCATGAACCCTGGTACTGCCACTCCCATTCATCTGCAACGGGGCGGGGTAAGCGTGAAATTTCGGCCATGGCGATACTGTACAACCGCGCCATAGGTTGTTCAAGTATT
>JBEANK010000071.1:0-6606 GCA_041165485.1 Actinomycetota bacterium
CCATTTATGAGGGAGAATATGCGTTCCGCCATTGTGTAGTGGCTAGCACATGGGCCTTTGAAGCCCAGGGTCCAGGATCGATACCTGGTGGCGGAGCCACCATTATCACCAAGATTTTCATCTCCGATAGAGTTCACTCGTGACCGTACAAACCGTGATCCTTCTGGCAGCAGGTGAAGGCACGCGCATGAAGTCGGCAACTCCTAAGGTTCTTCACAGCGTCGCAGGCCGTTCTCTTCTTGGACATGTACTGCATGCGGTTTCACATGTAAATCCCACAGAAGTTCGCATTGTTGTCGGTTCCGGACGCGAAGCGGTTGAAGCTCATATTTCACAGATCGCACCTACTGCAACAACAGTTGTTCAGGAACAACGCAATGGCACTGGCCATGCAACCCAGTTAGCGCTCGCTGGTAATGCGCCTCGCGGAACAGTCTTAATTTTGGCTGGTGACACCCCAATGCTTACAGGTGATTCATTGGCACAGTTTGTGCAAGCACATGCGGCGGGCAACTTTGCAGCATCGGTATTAACTGCAGAACACCCAGAGCCAACGGGGTATGGCCGAATCATTCGCGATGGCAGCGATGAACTACTTCGAATTGTCGAAGAAAAAGATGCCACAGATGATGAAAAGTTCATCTTTGAAATTAATAGCGGTGTGTACGCATTTGATGGTGAAAAACTTGCCGCCTCAATTGGAAAGTTAACAAATGCAAACGCTCAAGGTGAGCTATATCTAACCGATGTTATTGGAATTTTGAAATCTGCTGGCGAATCAGTCGCAGCGATCATGATCGATGATTTTACTGAAACCCTTGGAGTCAATGATCGGGTTCAGTTGGCAGAAAGTGCAGCGATGCTTCGCGATCGCATCAATGATCAGTGGATGCGTGCAGGTGTCACAATCATCGATCCAACAACAACCTGGATTGATGCAACAGTTGAATTATCAAATGATGTAACGATCCATCCAGGTACCGCTCTGTATGGTTCAACAAAGGTGGCAACTGGCGCTGTTATTGGGCCACGCACAACTTTGACCGATTGCTTAGTTAAAGAAGGTGCATCGGTCCTTGAATCAATTGCAACTCAAACCGTTATTGGAGAAGGTGCAACTGTTGGTCCATTTACATATTTGCGCGCCGGAACTCAATTAGGAGATGCAACTAAGGCAGGCGCATTTGTTGAGATGAAAAATGCGACTGTTGGAACAGGTTCAAAGGTTCCACATCTGTCATATGTTGGCGATGCAACCATCGGCGAAGGCAGCAATATTGGTGCTGCAACTATCTTTGTTAATTACGATGGCGTTGAAAAACACCACACAACAGTGGGTGATCAGGTGCGCATTGGTAGCGACACAATGCTGGTGGCCCCCGTAACTATCGGAGATGGTGCATATACAGCTGCTGGATCTGTAATTACCGAAGATGTTCCGGCTGGCGCGATTGGTGTCGGCCGTGCAAAGCAGAGAAATGTAATAGGTTGGGTCCTGCGCAAGCGCGCGGGTAGTAAGTCAGCAATCGCGGCAGAAAAGAAGGGCTAAGACATGAGCGAGATCCGTTTATCTTCTGAAAAGAGATTGCGCCTATTTGCCGGCCGCGGATTTCCTGAGCTAGCTGAAGAGGTCGCAACAGAACTAGGCATACCGCTAACTCCAACCTCTGCGTACGACTTTGCTAACGGTGAAATCTTTGTTCGATTTGAAGAATCAGTTCGTGGCTGTGATGCATTTGTGCTGCAGAGTCATACAAATCCAGTAAATAAGCAGATCATGGAACAGTTGATCATGGTTGACGCTTTGAAGCGCGCATCAGCAAAGCGCATCACCGTTGTTACACCTTTCTATGGCTACGCACGTCAAGACAAAAAGAGCCGTGGTCGCGAGCCAATCACTGCACGTTTGATGGCAGATCTTTTTAAAACAGCTGGCGCAGATCGCTTGATGGCTGTTGATCTTCACACCTCACAAATTCAAGGTTTCTTTGATGGTCCGGTAGATCATCTCTTCGCACTTCCAATGCTTGCAAATTATGTTGGTAGCAAGGTAGATCGCACACGTTTAACAATCGTCTCACCAGACTCAGGTCGAGTACGTGTTGCTGAGCGTTGGTCTGATCTGTTGGGTGGCTGCCCAATCGCATTTATTCACAAGACTCGTGATCCACGCATTCCCAATGAATCAATCACCGGCCGCGTTGTTGGTGATGTTGTTGGACAAACATGTGTGGTTATCGATGACATGATTGATACTGCAGGCACAATCACAAAGGCTGTAGATGCATTATTTGATGCAGGAGCTGCTGATGTAATCATCGCAGCAACTCATGCGGTATTCAGCGGACCAGCTGTTGATCGCCTAAAGAACAGTCGTGCATCAGAGGTTGTTATTACAAATACCTTGCCAATCTCTGAGGATCAAAAGTTCGATAATCTGACTGTGCTATCCATCGCTCCACTTCTTGGCCGTGCAATCCGCGAAGTCTTTGAGGATGGATCGGTTACTAGCCTCTTTGATGGCCATTCCTAAGCGGGGATTTGGAGCTTTCTCCCTAATCTCATAGACTCCAACCATTCTGGCGAGGGTTTCAATCGGAACCGTTATCGACGGCAAGGTATCCAACTCCTGTCAGACTCATGCATTACTGAGATGACAGGAGTTTTTTCATGGCAGAAGTAAAGATCGTCGGAACACCTCGCACTGAATTTGGTAAGGGCGCATCACGTCGTGCACGTCGCGATGGTTTAGTTCCTGCAGTTATCTATGGTCACGGTGAGAAGCCTTTGCACATCACCCTTCCTGCAAAGGAGCTAGGCGTAGCGCTTAAGCAGTCAAACGTTCTACTCGACATCAATATTGATGGAAAGAATGAGCTCACACTTCCAAAGGTAATCGTTCGCGACTTCCTTAAGCAGATCCTTGAACACGTCGACCTAATCTTGGTACGTCGTGGTGAAAAGGTTGTTGTATCAGTGCCGGTCCACACAGTTGGAGAGCATGATCGTGATGGAATTCTTGAGCACGTTCACAACACAATCGAAGTTCTTGTTGATGCATCATCTATTCCAAGCTTCTTAGAACTAGATATCCAAGGTCTTGCATCAGGTACTTCAAAGTATGCAGCAGATGTGAAGCTTCCAGCAGGTGTTGAACTCGAATCTGATCCAAAGATGATCGTTGTTCACCTGTCAGAGAAGTCAACCGCAGCAGTTGAAGAGGCAGCAGCTCCAGCAGCAGATGCAGCAGCTCCAGCAGCAGATGCAGAGAAGAAGGACGCTTAACCCTTAGGCTTTGTTGTTATGACGTGGTTGGTAGTTGGCCTGGGCAATCCAGGAGAAAAATACGCTGCCACCCGTCATAACATCGGCCAAATGGTGATCGATGAGTTAGCTCGTCGCCATTCAATCAAATTTTCAACACATAAATCTCGCAATGATATTGCCGCCTTTAAATTAGATGCAGGCACACATTCTGTAATTCTTGCTAAATCAAAGAGCTACATGAATGAAACCGGTGGGCCAATCAAAGCACTTGCAAACTTTTACTCCATAGAGTCAGCAAAGATTATTGCTTTGCATGATGAACTCGATATCCCTTTTGCTGCGATTAGAACAAAGTTTGCAGGGGGAGATAATGGCCATAACGGTTTGAAATCAATGACCTCAGCTTTTGATGGTCCAGATTACTTCCGTGTTCGTTTAGGTATCGGTCGTCCGCTGGGCCAGCAAGATCCTGCAGATTTTGTCTTAAAAGCATTTTCAAAGGTAGAACAAAAGGATCTAGCTGAATTTGTGGTGCGTGGAGCAGATGTGGTTGAGTCATTAATTACAAAGGGTTTAGAGGCTACGCAATCTGCATTCAATAGTTAAATAAAATCCCTCATCAACCGGTATTTCTAAGCCCTGCAGCCACACCGTTAATTGTTAGCAGTAGCGCGCGGCGCAAAACAGGATCTGCTGAATCTCCCGCATCTCGGACTCGCTTCAACAAGTTGACCTGAAGTAAATGAATCGGTGAAAGGTATGCATCGCGCACCTGCAAAGTACGAGCCAAAATTTCTTGGTCGCCCAACAAACTAGTTTTTTGAGTCAAGGTCAGAATTTCAGAGACAGTTAAATCAAACTCTTCTTGAATCTCATCTAAAAAGTGATGTAGTTCTGCAGGGACCAAGGTTTCAACGTAGCGCTTAGCTAGCGCTAAATCAGTTTTAGCTAAGGTCATTTCCACATTGCTAATAAATGTTGTGAAGAAGTGCCACTCTTTGAGCATCTGTTCCAACAACGCTGAATGTCCCGCCTCGCGAGCGGCTTTGAGCCCTGAACCAACACCAAACCAACCAGGAACAATCTGACGTGATTGGGTCCAACCAAATACCCACGGAATCGCACGCAGTGAATCCAAGCCACCTGCAGCATCTGGTCGACGTGATGGACGTGAACCCAAGAAGAGCTCACCTAATTGTTCAACTGGAGTTGATGAGTAAAAGTAGGCAGGAAGATCTGGTTGCTGAATCAATGCGCGATAACGCTTAAAGGATGAGTCGCTCACCAACTGCATGCAATCGCCCCACGCCGCAAGCTCTTCTTTGCTTTGACGTGGCCCACGATTAAGAATTGTTGCTTCAAGAGATGCTGCAAGAGTTAACTCAACATTTTCGCGAGCAAGGGATGGCAGTGCGTACTTGTCACTGATTACCTCACCTTGTTCAGTCATTTTGATCTGTCCATCAACTGAACCCCATGGCAAAGCGATTAAAGCTTCATAAGTTGGTCCGCCACCACGACCAACAGATCCGCCGCGACCATGGAACAAGCACAACTTAACGCCGTGCTTCATTGCAACATCACGCAAAGAACGCTGCGCCCTGTGAATTTCCCATTGGCTTGTTGCGATTCCTGCATCTTTGTTGGAATCGGAGTAACCCAGCATTACCTCTTGCACATTACCGCGCAGTGATACGAGTGAACGGTAAGCAGGATTACTCAAAAGTTTTTCAAGAATTTCTCCAGCTGCACGAAGCTCTGCAACAGTTTCGAGCAGTGGAGCGAAACCAATTCGAGCCTTCTTTTCTTTAAGTGAAACCAAGCCTGCCTGCTGTGCAATAACAACAGCTGCAATCAAATCATCAGCACCCTTTGTCATCGAAACGATGTAGGTCTCGATCGCCTCTGGACCAAATCGATCAATCAAATTATTAATTGCAAAAAATGTATCCACTGTTTTCTTACCTAAGGCCTCGAGTTGTGAGGCGTCAAAACGCACATCCTCTGCAAGGAATTTAGTGAGGATTTCAAACTTCTCATCATGGGATTTTTCGATGTAGCCATTAATACCGGTAATCTGCTTCAACACATTGTGGTGAGCATCTGAGTGCTCCCGCACATCCATAGTCGCGTGATTGATTCCAAAGGCGGCAATTGTGCGGATAGTGCGCTCAAGTAAGCCGTGAATCACGCATCAACACTAAGTCCGCTAAAAGCTCTGCAGTGTTTGCATAATCACGGTTTGGAACATGTGGCGCACCGTTTGCATGGCGGTCACGGGTAAAAGCCAAACGGTGAACAATCGCAGTTGCCTTTAAGCGGTAAGGCTCTTCAGCGTTAAGACGTAAGAAGCGTGGTTCAAACTCCGGAATGTGTTTCAAATCCTTTTCAACCGAGGCTGATAGTTCAGGTGTCGCCCCAACAATCTTGGTTGAAACTGAGAGCATCTGGCGTAATGCGTTCATGGCAGCGATCGTCACACGGATCGCATGTGAAACTTGAAGCTCCATCGCATCGGTGGTGACCTCAGCGGTGATATTTGGGTTTCCATCACGATCTCCACCGATCCAGTTACCAAATGACAGTGGGCGAGCGGTGATCGGTACCTCAACATCGATTCGCTTCAGCTCTTTGGCAAAGTCATTGAGCACTTCTGGAACGGTTTGAGTGAACAAATCATCCAAGTAATACAAAGCATTAAGCGCTTCATCTAATGGTTCTGGTCGACCTAATCGAAGTTCATCGGTCTGCCATAAAAGATCAACGGTTTCAGCAAGTCGTTCCTTTTGAGAAGGATTACGAGGATCATCAAGTAAATCAGCGATGCTTCCCAATTTGTTGAGAACAGATCTACGCGCAGCTTCAGTTGGGTGTGCGGTAAATACGGGACGCACAGACATCGCACCTACCCATTCGGCGATCTCTTCTTTAGTTAACTCATGTCCAGGTGTTTGCGCTTTAAGTGCGGCATCGATTCGATCAACGGCACGTGCTAACCAAGACCCACCAGTTATTCTCGCCTCTGCAAGAACTCGCGCACGGTGAACCTGCTCTGCAACATTTGCTAAGTGAAAATATGTACTAAATGCACGGACAAGTTGAACTGAATCTTCTACTGAAAGCTGGGCAAGAATTTCTGCGCCGCTTCCTTCGCGAACCGCTTTGCGAACCTCTTCAACGAGAGCCAATAGTTCTGGACCTTCTTGTCGAACAAGGGTTTGGCCCAGAAGATCGCCAAGGCGACGCACATCGCTACGAAGAGCTGCATCATCTGCAGCGATCGGGCTCTGGCTCATTGGGCAATCCTCTCAGGTAACTGCGCATTGCAAAACTAAATTA
>JBEANK010000072.1:0-5307 GCA_041165485.1 Actinomycetota bacterium
AAAGAGGAGTGAATCACCTGGAAGTACGACGCCGACGAGTAATCCGGTCTCAATAAATAAGATTGCAAGGATTCCAATGAAGCCAAAAGAGGAGATCAGCGTCTCTGGATGGAGCGAATTAATTAACGAATCCATTAGTTGAGGATAAGGTACGCGCCATGTCTTTGGCATCTCGACCACACTTCCACTTTGCGCCTGCGTGTAATTGGATGAATGATCCCAACGGACTCATTTTCTACAAGGGCAAATATCATCTCTTCTTCCAATATAACCCCGAGGGTGATCAATGGGGCAATATGTCGTGGGGGCATGCAACTTCTACAAATTTTTTTGAGTGGAAAGAAGAGCCAGTCGCAATCAGATTTACCAATACTCACGGCGTCTTCTCTGGTAGCGCTGTTGTTGACTACTTCAATACAACGGGTTTTGGCTCTGGCGATAACCCAGTAATGGTGGCGATTTTTACCGATCACCAACATGATGGCGCGCGTCAATCACAATCACTTGCCTACAGCTTTGATGAAGGAAAGACCTGGCAGCGTTATGAAGCTAACCCGGTACTTGATTTAGGAATGAGTGATTTCAGAGATCCGAAGGTAACTTGGAATACAACCAACGAAGCATGGGTCATGAGCGTTGTTAAGCCACAAGAATTTATCGTGTGCTTTTATCAATCGAAGAATTTAAAAGATTGGGAGTTGCTCAGCGAATTCTCCAATAAAAACAGTACTGATGGCGTATGGGAATGCCCTGATCTATTTCCACTAGCAGTTGATGGAGATTCAGAAAATATCAAGTGGATTTTATTTATCTCGGTAAATCCAGGTGGAGTAACAGGTGGTTCGGGTACCCAATATTTCATCGGAGATTGGGATGGAAAAGAATTTACACCCGATGATTATGTTACCCGCTGGCTTGATTACGGCCGCGATAATTATGCTGGTGTCACATTTAATGACGCCCCAGACAATCGAAGAATTTATCTTGGTTGGATGAGTAATTGGGATTATGCAAAAGATATTCCAGCAAAGCCACATCGTGGTTCGATGACAATCCCACGTGAGCTACGACTTGCAACCGTTGACGGAAAAATCACCTTGCACCAACTGCCAGTTGCCGAACTTTCACAATCTGCCATCGATGATCGAACCTTCACGATTACACCTAGCGCTAAGAAATCCGGAATCAGATTTACAAATACAGATGGAAAATCTTTTGAGATCGGATACGACTCCAGCGCACATCAGATCTACATCGATCGCAGCAATTGTTGGTTTGATATCCCATCATCTTCGATACATGCAGCCACCTATGACTCCAAAGGAGAACCTTTTGAGATCCGCGTGATTTTGGATTCTGGGTCAGTTGAACTCTTTGTCGCCCAGGGCCAGATTTCGATTACCGATCTCCTCCTGCCAAGCAGCGCGACCTTCACCGCCACCCCGTTCTAACCCGATTTACGCTCAATAGGACTGTAAAAAACTGTAAAAATCACTGAAAAATTTGATTACTTCGTTATCGCCCAAACCCCCTACACCCGCCAGTAGTCAAGTAATTTTTGCCCACCCGGAGGTAGGACACAGCTGTTCCTACATCCAACCCCTTGAAAGGAAAAACAATGAAGAAGTTTTCAATCGCTTCACTTGCAGTTGCTGCCCTTGCAGCAACTGTTGCGATCGTGCCTTCTGCTAACGCTGCTGACGAAGTAACCATCTACGGTGGCTTCGGCGGAGATCAGGCAAAAGGCTTCCAAGCTGAACTCGATGCATTCGGTGCAGCTAACGGAATCAAAATCACATACACAACTCTTGCTTCATATGACACAGATATTCGTGTCAAGGTAAAGGCAGGACAGGCACCAAACATCGGTATGTGGCCACAGCCAGGTGGACTCCTTGAGTACTCATCTGTTCTTGAGCCAATCGATGGATTGAAGTCTGTTGACCTTGCAGGAATTAAGAAGACATTGGTTCCAGGATGGGCCGGTCTTGCTACAAAGGGTGGAAAGACTTACGGTCTTCCAGTATCTGCAAACGTTAAGTCACTCGTTTGGTACAACCCAGCTGCATTTAAGGCTGCTGGACTTTCTGTTCCAAAGACAGATGCTGACATGACAAAGCTCACCAACACCATTAAGTCAAAGAAGCTTGGCTACCCATGGTGCATCGGTATTGAATCAGGCGGAGCAACCGGATGGGCTGCAACTGACTGGATGGAAGAGTACGTTCTTCGCTACGGTGGAGAAGCTCAGTACACAGCATGGTGGAAGGGCAAGCTTGCTTGGTCATCACCAACAGTACAAAAGGCTGCTAAGAAGTTTGCAGAGATTGCATTGACACCAGGTAACGTAAATGGTGGCGGTAAGGCAATTGCTGCAACAGGCTTCGGCGCAACAGCTAACCTCTTTGCAACAGGCAGCAATAAGTGCTTCATGATGCGTCAAGGCTCATTTATCACTGACTTCTTCCCAGATGCAATCAAGGCTGCTTACAAGGCAAATGACTTCACAAACGTCGGCGTATTCAAGCTTCCAGCACCAGCTGGAACAACTGATGCAGTCCTCGGTGGTGGCGATCTTGCTGCAGCATTCGATGACAAGGCAGCAACTCAGAAGGTTCTTAACTTCATCCTTTCTGACAAGCTCGGTCAGGGCGCAATGCTCAGCAACTACCCTTCATACCTCTCAGCGCACAAGACATTCCCAAGCGCTGGTTACAAGAACCCAATCACCAAGAACATTGCAGGCATTCTTGCTTCAGCAAAGCTCTTCGGATTTGACGGTTCAGATCTAGCTCCAGCAGTTGTTAACGCAACTGAGTGGAAGGAACTCACCAACTGGATCTCAGGTAAGAAGACACAGAAGCAAGCATTCGATGCAATCGATGCTTCATGGAACAAGGCATAAGGGTTAATCCTTAAGCAAGGTTCATTAGTTGCAATCAGCGCCAGCGGGTATTTCCCGCTGGCGCTGATTGCTCTAGAATCCGATAAATAGGAGTAGTAATGAAAGATTTATTTACAGCGCTTGAGGCGGTAATCGCCGGCATCGCCATTACTGCATTTATTTACTGGCTTCTTAATTTTCTCATTCATCGCCTCCCTGAGCGCGCTAAAAAAATCGTTGAACCATACGTATTTATTGGACCCGTTCTACTACTCATCGGCCTCTTTATTGTGTGGCCAACACTTCAATCAATTCGTTTAAGTTTCATGGAAGAGGCAATTGACGGATCGACAACATGGGTCGGATTACAAAATTTTAAAGATCTAATTGCAGAAGATTATTTTGCCAACATGGTGATCAACAATCTTATGTGGATCGCAATCGTTCCAATTCTCACAGTTTCAATCGGACTTGCCATCGCACAATTAGCAAATAACGTTGGAAGCAGACAAGAAAAGATTTTGAAGTCCATCTTTTTTATGCCGATGACAATCTCTTTTGTTAGCGCTGCAGTTATTTGGAGATATATCTACGCGTATGCGCCAGAAGGTCAAGATCAAGTTGGTTTACTCAATACAATCTGGATGAAATTGGGTGGAGATCCTCAAGCCTGGTTCCAGATTGAAGCGCTCAAATTTAACAATATTCTTCTGATGGTTATTCTTATCTGGCTCAGCGCTGGATATGCAATGGTGCTCCTTTCAGCAGCGATTAAGAGCGTTCCAGAAGACACCATCGAGGCAGGGCGAGTAGATGGTGCAAATACCAGCCAAATCTTCTTCAAAATTATCCTGCCTCAGATTTGGCCAACAGCTCTTGCAGTTTTTATTACCGTTTTAATTGGCGCGATGAAGGTCTTTGACATTGTTCTAGCGATGACGGGTGGAAATTACAACACCACCGTGTTGGCCCAGACCTTCTATCTCGAGTACTTCAGTTACGGAAATACTGGGAAAGCCATGGCAGCAGTTGTTCTATTGATTCTCGCCATCATTCCTGTGATGGTTTATCAAGTTCGACACTACCGAAAGTTTGAGGCAGCCAGATGATCGGCGTAGAGAAGAGGAGATCAAGCCTTTCCTCACTCATCGTGCTTATCTTCTTAGCAGCCCTGTGGTTACTACCAACCGTGGGTCTCTTCATCACCTCTTTACGGGAAAAGACTGAGGCTCAACGCACCGGTTGGTGGGATGTCATATTCAATCCATTGAGTCAGGATTGGGATATCAGTTCGTATGCCACGGTGCTCACTGAGAAAAATCTTGGCACAAGTTTTATTTCATCAATGGCAGTCACAGTACCTGCCACAATTTTACCGTTGCTCTTTGCCGCATATGCCGCCTTCGGTTTTACCTTCTTAAAATTCCGCGGGCGTGAATTTTTCTTCTCAGTCATCATCGGACTTCTTGTCGTTCCGCTGCAAGGAGCTCTTGTTCCGGTGTTACGAATGTTTATTTCATTTACCGATAAGACCGGGATTGAAATATCAGGTCAATATGCAGCCGCTTGGTTTGTTCACTCAGCCTTTGCGATGCCGCTTGCAATCTACATTTTACGTAATTACATGATGACGATTCCAAACTCATTGATCGAAGCAGCCCGTGTTGATGGCGCCAGCAACTTCACAATCTTCTGGCGATTAGTTCTCCCTATTTCGGTCCCAGCTCTTGCCTCTTTTGCGATCTTCCAATTTCTCTGGGTCTGGAACGATTACTTGATCGCCTTCGTCTTTGTCGGAAACGAAAGACCAGTTTTGACCTACACCTTGCTGGCCATGCTCGGCCAATATGGGGAAGGTTGGCAGGCAGTTGCCGCCGGATCTTTCGTGAGCTTGTCGGTCCCACTGTTGGTCTTCTTCGGTCTGCAGCGCTATTTCGTGCGTGGCTTGACCGCTGGAGCGGTGAAGTAGCCTTTTTTCACCGCGCATATCGGTGCGGAGTTGGCGTAATAAATAGGTATACACCTACAATTCCCGTCATCTCGTGCCCGCATATCGGTGGGCCCTGACTCTCCAACGGAGGAGAACCGATGCGCTTTTACGCCGCAGCTGCCACTGATGCAGTGCAAGTAATAGGTAAAGAACTCAACATCTCATACGTAGTCCTAGGAATCTCGTTGGCAGCCCTTGCCATCGCGTGGTTCTTGCGCGGCCAAGTCTTGGCCGCCAGCGATGGCACCGCCAAGATGCGTGAGATTGCAGAAGCTGTGCAGGAGGGTGCGGCTGCTTATCTCAAGCGCCAGTTCACCACCCTTTCCTATTTTGTTGCAATCGTTTTCTTCTTACTCTTTGCACTCCCTGCAGAATCCATGTCAATCAAGATTGGTCGCTCTCTCTTCTTCCTCATGGGTGCAGCATTCTCAGC
>JBEANK010000073.1:0-12072 GCA_041165485.1 Actinomycetota bacterium
ACTTCAACTCCAGCAAATGATGTGTGGCGTCGACTCTGGCTATCAAATGGAGAGATGCGTACTAATCGGTGTGTGCCTTGCTCAACTGACAATGTTCCATATGCATATGGCGCAGAAACTTTAAAGGTTGTTGATTTGATTCCAGCTTCTTCTGCATACGAGGTTTCAAGCACATCCACCTTGAATGAGTGACGCTCACAGTAGCGCAAATACATTCTCATGATCATTTCAGCCCAGTCAGCTGCTTCAACTCCACCCGCTTCAGAGCGAATAGTGATCAAAGCATCGCGATCATCGTATTCACCATTAAGAAGTGTCTGTACTTCAAGTTCGCTGACAGATTTCTTGACTGCATCCAACTCTTTCTCAGCATCATCAATTCCGCCTGGCTCTCCTACGGCTAACTCAAAAAGAATTGGTAACTCTTCTACACGTTGGCGAAGCCCAGATAACT
Source organism: Actinomycetota bacterium (assembly GCA_041165485.1). Lineage (GTDB taxonomy): Bacteria > Actinomycetota > Actinomycetes > Nanopelagicales > Nanopelagicaceae > Planktophila. The sequence goes on from JBEANK010000073.1 coordinate 455, forward strand.
TTGCAATCTCAGATTGCACGCGAGACAAACGGCTGGTGATCTTCTGTGCCGCCTCTGGGTCATCCCAAAGATTTGGAACCCCTGCTTCTACCTCGAGCTCCTCTGCCTGCTTACGCAGCTTTGGTAGATCTAAAACCTTTTCAATTGAAACAAGGGTCGCATCAATCGCATCTATCTCTAATTGATACTCGCGTGCGGCCATGGGGTAAGGATAGCCAACTCAGGAAAGGCAGGCGAATGGATGATTATTTGGGCGAATCCCCAAGGAATCGTGAAAATTATTCAAAAAGTTAAACTTTAAAGAATCCTTTTGCCGAACAAGTAGAAGCCTTCTTGAACCTTATTTGTTGTCCCCGCGGATGCTGTCAAGAAAACTGAATCGGTTGTTGTAAAGGGAACCTTGAAAGGAAGTTTCATCTCAGAGCGTGTACTAATTTCTAGCGATGTACCATCACAGGAAAAGTTAGTCAGCTGAATACCTTTAAGTTGCTGCCACTTCATGTCACTCTGATCGTCACTCCAAGAGTTAAGTTCCAAGAGAACCTCAAAACCTCCACGAGCGCAATCAATTGGAATTGCTGGATGCTCTCTTTGAGATGCAATAGCCATAGGCGATGTGAACATATTTCCTTTCCCTTGGTAATACTCACTCTTATCAAGGATGTGAACACCGCGTTGTGCCGCCGCTTCGGTGGCTTGAACCAATGAGCGCTTGGCAACAATGAGCGCTGAAACATCTGTCATCACCATAAGGGAAGCAACGGTAATCACAAAGAGACCGATTACTACGACAGAGATAGATCCACTCTCCGAAGATAATTTTTTGCGTATGGCGCGAAGGGCCAATTTTTTGACTAGAGATCCACTCAGTGAATCTCTGTGCAGTGATTCATGTGATGAGATTCTCTTAACCCAATTTGATGGTTTATAGCCATGGGCTGAGATGCTCTTGCGCACTTGCCGTAATCCTTCGTTGTGTTTCATCATCGATAAAAGAAAGGGTTAATTTAATTCGACCATTCGCTGTCAAACATGGAAAGTGAGAGCAATCCATTGTTGTCCGCAAGGTTGCAACCTCTGTTTCACTTAACTTCCATTGCCTGGCTAATAGTTGTGCTGCCCTGCCTGAGATCTCTTGACCTGTGCCATCATTTTCGCTGATCACATATACCCTCAATACTTCACGAGCCATAGAGCGGGCTATGTGCTCATTCGCACTCACCGAGGAAAAGCTATTCAAATAAATGAAGATCGGGATGAAGAGCGGTATCGCTAAAGCAACAAACTCGATTATTGCTCCACCATCTTCTTGAGAGAAGCGCGCTTTGACTTTATGGATAAACGAGCTCATGGATTGACGGGTTCAACTACGGCAACCCCAACTACATCTGTTACAGGTGCGCCTCCCATTAATTCAATCAACCCAGGAACTAATTGCGGCACTGTATGAGAGCGATGAGTTACCAAAACGCGGATCTTTTCAACTCTGCCGCCGATCTCAACTATTTCATCGTCGGAGTGAAACTCTTGGGAGATCGCACGAGCTGCGGCATCTCCTTGAGCCATTGCTAAATCAGCGTTTCGCATGTTTGTTGCAGCAATGATCTGAGCACCGATTAAAAAGAGAATCATCAGCGGAATAATGACTAAAGCGCTTTCAACATTTCCATCCTCACGCCTTAAATGTTTTTGTAATCGGAGAAGCATTTAACGAATTCCATTCATGGAATCCAAAGAGTTTTTCAGAATCGCCGTTAAACGCGGCGCAGCGATTGTCCAAATAGCAGTTACTAAGCCTGTCGTCATCAATACAACTAGCACCCATCCAGGCACATCTCCCCGATCATCCTTAAGACGAGCAAAGAATGAATCCTGCATCGTGATTAGTTTTTGTCGAAGGACGATTTCAGCTGAAAATGCTCGTTCTATTACTTTTTTCATTTTCCCTCTTTCGTTAAGTGCGGATCGAATTTTTTTGATGTGAAAACTAATCCTCTTCTATTGAATGACCTACACTCTTCATCTCCTTGTGGATACTGCACATTCACATCCATTGGCATGAACATTTGGGATGACGCGCATAACGTGCGACTCCCCCTCGAACCGGAGATTGATAGTCAAATGTGAGTTGTGAGCCGATGAATTCGCTTGTTCCAGTATCAATAAATTGAAGAACGGCATGAGTAGCAACTCCAGCAACCTGAAACCCGATAGAAACTGGAAGTTCGTCGCAATGTCCAAGAAGAGGTTGTAGTTGATCCATTCCAAAACGCTCAGAGATTCCCAGTTCCACACAACTCTTGCAAGGAGATTTCGCCGGTACAACTAAGGGGCCACACAACGCTGCCCCGCCAACAATCTGCCCGACAAAGAGGTGATCAATGCCGTCACGCATTAATTGATCAACAAGTTCAGCGGGGTACTGACCTATAACTATCCGTAAATTCCGTTCAGGAATTACCGCCTTTATGCTGCCTTTCACATTCTTCGATGGAGTTGGAAATAATGACCATTCCCTCGAAAGCTCCTCTAATCGTGAAACATAGTTCAATCCATAATCAGTTGTGCGTATAACACCTGTTCCTAAATCCGAATCTCCGATAGGTGAATTTCCTCTGCCAGAAGTTAGTGAAAATCTCGTATTTGTCACACCACTTGCCAATAAAGCGTTGTAAATAAGGGTTGCTACGCGGTTGCTACCGTAGATCTCAACGCCAAAATTCTGACGAGATGACAGTAGTTCCACACCGCCATCTACAACTCCTTCGACCCACGTTGTCTGACTTAACTCGGAAACCATTCTCTGCTGTAACTGCCGATATGAAGCATCATTACTTTGATCCTCTGTGTGAACAGCTCTTTCTGCAATCGGCGAATGAAAGCGATTGTGTAGACGCACCTTTGACTTAGTCACATCAAGCAACTGCGCATTTAACAATTGTGTGATGACATTTTCGACAACTTCTAATGGTGCATTGATCTCTTCGCTAATCTCATGTGCACCATGCTCACCATCAAATTTCGCGATGATTGCTCGCGCACCGGGATGATGAATTGTGACTGCGCGATGTGCAGTTGCAAGAATAAGTGAGCTCTCAACATCTGCGATTGGTGCACTTAGGTGAACTCCAGTTTTTAGCCGAGGCTTCAATGCAGCCGTGGACTCATTCTGTGATTGCTCAATGGAGATTCGAGTTACACGTGCTGGTCGAGAGCCTCGAACATATTTGCGTCTGGGTGATTCAAATTTATTCTCGGTATATGTGCTCATCCCCGAACAATGGAGTTGGCGAGCGCACATAATATGAAGAGCGCCCAAATCTGTGGAGGGGTCGAGGGTTCAGTTACGGGGCGAGTTTTTTCACATACCCAATGGATTGCTCTTCTTCACTGTAATGTGATCGTTGGCCTTCAGCCGCCGCAAGCGGCTAGAGGAATTTAATCCTCAGGGATAGCTAGCAGAATTTAATCCTGATGCATACAAAGAGCGCCTAGCCAACTTATTCAGATATCTCGGTTTCATGTATATGCCCATGCAAAAGACCCCCGCACCGGATAGTGCGAGGGCCTTTTGTAACGCTAGACGTTCGCAAGTGAACGAGAGCTCACTTTCGCGAAACGAAATTTAATTACTGTGCTTTGCCAAGGATGCGATTGACCTTGGTGCCACACACTGGGCAGATGCCTTGTGCCATGCGACGACCAGAGTCAGAAACCTTTACAGTTCCTTCGAATTCACGCTTCTCTTTGCACTTAACGCAGTAAGCGTCACCTTTGTATGTCTCTGCACTCATTCTTTTCCTCCTATCGACGCTTGCGATCCCTTCGGGATGCTCCCCGTGTGGGGCAGGCGTTCGTGTATGAGGTTACTCGCCAACACGCTCAAATGAGCCTAACTACGCACCTTTATTTAGAAGTTTTTTGAGAGCCTCCGGGGCGGTCAAAGCGTTCTCCGCCGCCTCATACCCGCTCAAATACGCCTCAGCCTGGGCTTCAAGGGGAAATCGGGAGAGCAGAGCTTTGAACTCAGCGCCATGGTCAAAGAACTGCAGGTGGATCGCCTCATGGAAGAGGACATAATCCACAACATACTCCGGTGCCCCCTTCAGCCGGTCGGAGATCCGGATTGTTCTATCGGTGCCGGTGCAGGAGCCCCAGCGCTCGCGCATCCCTCTCCAATTAATAGAGGAGGGACGTAGGGAGATTTCAGGGGCGAGTTCGGTCAGCAACTCATCAACCCTGATTGCCAGCCTCTCCTCGCTCATCGTGGCCGCTGCCTCCTGCGCACGGATCTTGGCAACCATCTCAGGGACCATCGCCCGCTCATCAGCTTTGCTCATGCGAGCGGGAATGGAGACAACAATCCGTCCGCCTTGGCGATATGCGGAGATATTTTTCTTTCTGCGGGTCGATCTGATGACGATAATCTCGCCCTCTGAGATTCCAGGCAGAGTTTGGCCATCTAAGGTCGGCTCGACAAAAGCATGAGAGCTCTCCTGCCCTGGAAAATTCTCCTGGTGGATGGTCATTGAAAAATAGTAAGTCATCTCTCAACTAAACCTTGAGAGATTCAGGGATTGATGACGCGATTTCTTTTTCCTTACTGCATTGCTCACCATGGGTACCTTGATCGACCACATACTCAACTTTTTTCTTGAAGTGAAAACTCTGAAAAAATCTTCGCTATCGGAGAAAAACGCCCTTTGTCAACGTGGTTCTCATTTGATAAACCGTCCCGAAAGACTTACTTTACGACTACGAACTCCTCGGATAACAGTTCTACGTCAGCAAGGGGAAGGCTGACTTAGAGCAAGTGACCGGGGAGTTCGCTTTTCTCGGCAGGCAATTCAGAGTCACTCCTGGAAGATTTGAAAGGTAGCTGAGAGTTTTAAAAACTAAGCACGAGATTAAAAATCTATTGTCGACGTCTCGAGTTACTTTATTAAATAAGTCCCGATAAATCATCAGGAATCTCAAGACTTTTCATGAAACTCTCAGGTGTCAAAAGATCATCTGCGGTAGGAAGAATTCCACTCCACACACGATCACGTGATTCAACATCCTTCAACTCGCGAACCTGCTTCCAGAAAGCGGTTGCTTCACGTGCCAGTCGTGGTGAAACCTGCAAACCTAAGAGTGAAGAGAAGAGTTGTTGCGCTGGCGCAGATGTTGCACGACGGCGACGCAAAGTTTCCTGGAGCGCAGCAATATTTGGAAGACGATCACCTGCAGCAAGTGCTACAACCTCTTCGCTCCAACCATCAATTAAGGCAAGAGCTGTCTCTAATTTAGTAAGTGCAGCACGCTGTGCAGGTGATTCTTGTGGTGTAAAAATTCCCTCATTGAGCGCGATTGTGAAACTTTCTGGGTGGGATGGATCAAAACCCTCTCCAGATTCAAGCGCGCGCTGTGCTTGTTCTTGAATCGCATCCATATCAATGTTGATGCCCTTGCCGTAATCGGTAATCGCTGCGCGTATGTAGGAAACTAACCAGGGGTTGTGAGCAAACAATCGTGCAATTGCTGCCTCGCGCAAGGCATGGAAGATTCGGACCTCATCCATTGGAATATCAAGATCGGTAGCCCATTCCTTTATGTTTTGAGGAACAAGGGTTGGATAAGCCGCATCAATCAGCGGCAAGCCCACATCATGTGCACCAGTCACCTTGCCAGCTAACCCGCCTATCGCCTGTCCAAGTTGTGTTGCGATCAATGAACCAATAAATGAGTTGAGAAGTGCAGAGATCATTCCGATTGGAAGCTGCATGTTCTCCTGACGTGATGGATCATCGCCACCAAGTGGTGTTCCATCACCAGTACCTGCTTGGTTAAGCAGTTCACCAATTGCAGATGACAAACCAATTGCTAACGGTTCAACAGTTGTTTGCCATCCCGCCAAAGTTGTATCTACCCAATCGGTGCGAGCTAAAGCAGAATTACCCGAGTTTGGTGATTGCGGAAAATAGGTTGCATCATTAAGCCATAACTCTGCAATGGAAAATGCTTGCTCCACATCAGAAACATCATTTGCGCCAATTGGGGCCGAGCCTTGTGCGGTCGCAAACTTCTTGGCGGTATCGCGAACAAGGTTTTTTGGAAGCGCTTCATTTGAACCACCAAACCCAGATGCGTTGATTCCAAGCTTTGAAAACTGCTCTTGAATCTGTTGCTGCATCTGTTGCATCATGGCAGCAAAATCAACTGGCTCATTCGAGTCATCTGAGTTTCCTGGTGTGAAGCCAAAAGGTGTCATGGATCAATCCTCCCAGTGTTGGAACAACTTCGCAGGCTGTTTCATTCCCAGAGTTGAATTCCCAGCGTTGTATTCCCAGCGTTGCATTCCCGACACCGCGATTCCAACTGGTCTGCGTTGCGCAGCACTAACTAGTAGGCTGGCCTCATGTCCAACGCTTTCGCAGCTTTAATCTGGTGGGTAGTTCCCGCAGTTGGACTCATTGGCGCTCTGGGGTATGTCGTATGGGTGACAAAGTTTGAGGGAAAGTTCCAACAAGAAACTCAGCGTTCTGTCGGCAAGTTCCAACGTTTTCAGGATTCACTACGTGATTCCCAAGCACGGCAACGGCCAGCAGTGCTGATGAAGCCGCTTCGAGTGATTCTGGATCTGCCGATGCTGGATCTGCCGACTAGGGCACAGATTAACTTTTCCACCGATGTTTATTTCGCCAGCTTTACATATAATGAGAATTGATCTTTATCGTGTTGAAATCAAAGAATGCCAATATTTAAATTGATGAGATTCTCACGCCTTCCTCGATTAGTCACCTGGACCCTTGGAATTTTCTTCGGATTAGCAACTATCGCTCCTCTTCCTTATGCGATTGTTTTACCTGGTGAAGCGCAAAACATTTTCAAAGGTGTCATCACTATTAAAGATCTTGCAAACTATCCAGCATCGGGACGAATTGATTTAATGTCGATCAGAGTGACCAACCCTGATACTTGGATCTTTGGTCCAGAGCTTGTGTACTCATGGATTAGTGGCGATCGCGCGGTGTATCCAAAATCTGCAATCTACCCTCCTGGCACAACCGCTGAAGAGGAAAGCAAACAAGCCAAAAAAGATATGGTGGCATCGCAGGATAAAGCGATTGTTGCTGCCGTTAACTATCTTCAATCGCATCCAGAAATTATGGCAAGTACCAAGGAAGCTGGAATAGAGCGCGCACAACTGTTGGATACCAAGAAGATTAAGTTCAAAGTTGGTGAAACCGGCGGCCCCAGTGGTGGTCTAGTTTTTTCAATTGGACTTGTTGAATTACTGACCGAGCAGGATTTACTAGATGGCCGACATATTGCAGGAACCGGAACTATTACAGAGCGCGGAGTAGTTGGTCCTATCGGTGGGATCAATGAAAAGATCAGCTCCGCCAAAAAAGTTGGTGCCACACTTTTCTTCGCACCGGTTGATAACGCCGATGAAATCAGCAATGTTCCTGACGGTATAAAGGTCATAACCGTTGCCACATTGGCGCAAGCAATTAACTATTTAGAGCGTTCCGGCAAGTAGTTTGCACCTTAAAGCCCGCTTAAAGGCTTTGAATTGGTGAGGTAATTGCCCTTGCAGTAACTTTGCCCCATGACGAATAACCCCCAGTTTCAACGCCCATCCTTCCAACTCAAAGGCCGCAAGAGCCCTCTCGCATTAACGAGTGCACTCTTCACAGCGCTCAGCGGTTTTTACGCAGATTGGTTGTGGTTCAAATCAGTTAACTTCACAAGCACCTGGTCAACTATTCTGACAACTAAAGCAACACTTTTTGTTGTTGCAGGATTAGTTACCGCACTGATTGTGATGTTCAACGTTTTGTTGGCGTACAAACGTCGTCCGCTCTATGTTCCAATGACAGTTGAAGCAGATAATCTCGAGCGTTATCGTTCACAAGTTGAACCAATTCGTCGCCCACTATTCATCGGATTAACCGTTGCATTGTTTTACTTTGCCGGCTCTGCCGGTTCCCAAATGTGGAGTACTTGGTTGTTGTTCAAGAACTCAACTCCTTTTGGTGTTAAAGATCCACAGTTCAACATGGATATCTCCTTCTTTGCATTCCGCCTACCGTTCTGGCAAACATTGATTTCATGGGCGATCTCAACTGCGATACTTGCAATTTTGGCATCTGTAGCTGTGCACTATCTCTACGGTGGTATTCGCCTTCAAGTTCAGGAAGATCGCACAACAGTTGCAGCACGTGTTCAGCTTTCAGTCCTCTTGGGGTTAGTGGTTCTGCTCAAGGCGGTTGCTTACTGGTTTGACCGTTACGCACTAGCTCTCAAGGAGAGCAAGTTGATTACTGGTCTGACATATACAGATGTAAATGCGGTGCTTCCAGCAAAGGCAATCCTTGCCGGTATTGCACTTGTCTGTGCGCTTCTATTCTTTGCAAACATTGTTCGACGCTCATGGGTACTTCCTGCAGCAGGAACAGTGCTATTGGTTCTTTCATCAGTACTTATTGCCGGTCTTTACCCAGGTGCCATCCAGCAATTCCAGGTAAAGCCAAGCGAATCATCAAAGGAAGCGCCATATATTCAGCGCAACATCGATGCCACCCGTGCTGCCTATGGCATCGACAATGTAACTGTTAACGATTATCAGGCAACTGATTCAACCAACACTGGCCAGCTTGCAGATGATGCGGCAACAATCGCCAACATTCGTCTGATGGATCCAAATGTTTTGTCTCCAACCTTTAGACAGCTACAGCAGATTCGTCCGTACTACAGCTTCCCAGAGTCACTTGATATCGATCGCTACACAGTCAATGGTGTAAAGCGCGATGTTGTAGTTGCAGTCCGCGAATTGAATATCGCTGGTAACCCTTCACGTAACTGGATTAACGACCACCTTGTGTACACGCACGGTTTTGGCTTTGTTGCCGCGTACGGAAATGAGCGGGATGCTGATGGAAAGCCTTCCTTCACAGTTGGAAACCTTCCACCAACTGATGGTCTTGGAAAGTTTGAGCCACGTGTGTACTTCGGCGAGAATGTTCCTGATTACTCAATCATTGGTGGCGTAAAAACCGATACTCCAGTTGAGTTTGATTATCCAGATGACACATCTGCAAATGGTCAGCGCAACTACACATACACCGGCACTGGTGGTGTTCCGGTTGGGTCATTGCTCAACAAGGCTGTTTTTGCATTGAAGTATCAGGAGCAGAGAATTCTGCTTTCAAACCTGATTAACAAGGATTCAAAGATTCTCTTTGAACGCAACCCTCGTGATCGCGTAGCAAAGGTTGCACCGTGGTTGACCCTTGATGGGGATCCATATCCAGCCTTAGTTGATGGAAAGATCATGTGGATCATTGATGGCTACACAACAAGTGCCGGATATCCATATGCTCGCCAGACTGTTCTCTCCAACGCAACAGCTGATGCGCTAACAACAAACTCTGCCTCAATCGCTTCACAGCGTAATCAGAGCGTTAACTACATCCGTAACTCAGTCAAGGCAACTGTTGATGCATACAACGGCACAGTAACTCTGTATCAGTGGGATGAGCAGGATCCAGTTCTAAAGACTTGGTCAAAGGCATTCCCAAATACAGTAAAGCCAAAGAGTGAGATCTCAGCACAGCTTCTAGAGCACATTCGCTATCCAGAGGATCTCTTCCGTGTGCAACGTGAAATCCTTAGCTCGTACCATGTGAAGACAGCTGAAGCTTTCTACGGTGGTCAGGATTTCTGGCGCGTGCCTCGTGATCCATCAACATTTGGAGCTAACGCATCAGCGCAACCTCCTTACTACCTAACACTTCAGATGCCAGGTTCAAAGAAGCCATCCTTCTCATTGACCACACCATTTGTTCCACGTGGTGGTCGTGAAAACCTTTCAGCATTTGCAGTTGTTAACTCAGATCCTGGTCCTGATTACGGAAAGTTGACTGTTCTGCAGTTACCTCGTAACACCAACGTTGCAGGTCCATCACAGGTTGCTTCTAACTTTGAAGCAAAACCTGAAGTTGCAAACTCACTGTCACTTCTACGTCGTGGTGGTTCTGATGTTGTACTTGGAAACTTGCTGACACTGCCAGTTGGTGGAGGTCTCTTGTATGTACAACCTGTATATGTAAAGGCGACATCAAACACCGCTGCATATCCATTGCTTCAGAAGGTGCTTGTCTCCTTTGGTGATCAAATTGGTTATGACGACACCTTAAAGGGTGCACTAGATCAGGTGTTCGGTGGAAACTCCGGAACAGCTGCAGGTGGAACAACTGCAGGTTCAACTTCTACAGGTTCAACCAATAACTCATCACTTGCAAACTCATTAGCTAGTGCAAAGCAAGCCTATGCAGATGGTCTCGCCGCACTTGCAAAGGGAGATTTTGCAGCGTATGACAGAGCACAGAAGCGATTGAAGTCTGCACTTGATGCAGCGATCAACGCGCAGAACAAGAAGTAAAGCAGTAAGCAAAAAGTAATTCAGAAGATAAAGACCGGATTCATGCGAGCAATTGCATGGATTTGGTCTTTATCTATGTGTGGACATAAGATTACTTCTACCGACGCGGGGTGGAGCAGCTCGGTAGCTCGCTGGGCTCATAACCCAGAGGTCGTAGGTTCAAATCCTGCCCCCGCTACCAATTCAAAAAGGTCCTCTTATGAGGGCCTTTTTGCTTTCCCCAAGAGCTTTACTTGATGCGCAATGAGTTGGTTACAACGAGGACGCTGCTCGCGGCCATGGCAGCTGCGGCATACAACGGAGATAGCAAGCCAGCCGCTGCAATAGGCAAACCAATTACGTTGTAGATCAACGCCCAGCCCATATTGATACGAATGATCTTTAAGGTCTTTGTAGAAAGTTTCAGCGCAGAAACTACGCTTCCAAGTCCGCTATTCATCAAAGTGATGTCGGCACTATTGATCGCAGTATCTGTTCCTGTTCCCATCGCCATAGAAAGATGTGCAGCGGTAAGCGCAGCGGCATCATTAATTCCATCACCAATCATCAAGACTGTGTGACCCTCACTCTTTAACCGTTCAACAATCTCTAACTTGGTTTCAGGGAGTGCGTGTGAAATAACATGTGCTGCATCAATCCCAACTGTTTGCGCAACAGAAGCCGCAACCTCAGAGCTATCACCGGTGACAAGCCATGGTGTTATTCCCATATCGACTAGGGCAGAAACAGTTTGCGCTGCATCGCTCTTGAGTTGATCACCAACTGCAAATACGGCGAGGGCAACACCATCCCAGGCAAGAACCGCCAGAGTTAATCCTCCTGCTTGCCCCCGATCGACCGCAGCCTTTATTTCAGGATGAAACTCCGTTGAACTATGTGCAACCGCAGCAGGTGAACCGATCAAAACAACTGGTGATTGAGAAAAAATTGATACCCGACCTGCCGCACCTGAACCAGGTGTCACAGAGAAATCTGAAACCGCAAAGGTTGGACGAGATGAGCTAGGAATAGATGGTGCGGAGGCGTTTTGAGCCAATGCATACCGTGTAATTGATTGTGCAACTGGATGGTTGTTCAAAGATTCAATCGCTTGAGCTGAGGCAATGATGTTCTCTGGGGTAAGGATTTCGGCAAAGGAACGACCAAGAACAGCTCCGGCTGCGATTGAAATAGTTGCCTCTTGAAC
>JBEANK010000074.1:0-5226 GCA_041165485.1 Actinomycetota bacterium
CCTCTCGGTTTTGATCATGTCTTCCAGCCAAGCGATCTCTCGATCAGCTGTCTCCAGTGAATGACGTCGCCACTCCTCCAGATATTTGTCGATACCAACAGGTGACTTCTCGAGTTCACCACGAAGGATTTCGGCTTTCTCCTTAAGGCGACGATGGCGCCCCTCAAGAATTCTTACTCGGTTCTTTGCAGATGTCGGTGAGAAGAAGGCGAAACGAATCTCAAATCCCTCGTCCTCCCAGGTTTCAGGTGTTACCGACTCAGTTAAATCTTCAAATTTGCGAGCGCCTTTGTCGGTGATCGCATAAACAATGCGAGATCTGCGAGATGGTGTATCTGCAACAGACTCTTCAATCAGCCCCGCCTCCATCATGCGACGAAGTTGTGGGTACAACACTGAAAATGACAGAGCGCGGAATGGACCGAAGATGGTTCCTATGCGTTTGCGGAGCTCATAACCATGTAATGGGGTTTGGGAGAGCAACCCTAATAGGGCGAATTCAAGGGACTCTGAACGCGAGCGCATCTGACCCCTCCCATTTTTCTAAGCTGGCTAGGCTCTCTTGTTCCGTAGAATGTATCTATTCGATATATCGAGCCGTAATCTAGAGGGATATACCTACTTCGCGCAAGCCGAACACACCCCTACACTCCCCGTGTGGTTATTCCCTCACGCCTGCCTGAGTACCTAGTCGCCGCCATCGTGATCATCTTGGCCCCTGGCCCCAGCGTGCTCTTTGTCATCGCCCGTGCAATCGCCTGGGGTCGAGCTACAGCTGTCTTCACAGTTGCCGGCAATGTCACCGGAGCTTTTTCGCTCTCCATCTTTGTCGCCTTAGGCCTTGGTCCGATCCTGCAACGATCAGAGCTGGCTTATATCGCTGTGCAATGGGGAGGCGGTTTGTACTTGGTCTATCTCGGAATTGATGCGATTAGAAAACGAAGCGCACATGCCGCCGATATGACCAACCAAGGGGAAATCGCTCCAACAATTCGCCGCTCTATTCGTGATGGCTTTTGGGTGGGAGCGCTCAATCCCAAAGGTGTGGTCTTCTTTGCTGCGGTTCTGCCTCAATTTATTGATCGCGAACGAGGCAGCGTGACAGCACAATTAATTTTATTGGGGGCTATCTTTGCAGTCCTTGCCTTTGTATCAGATGGTTCATGGGGGATGTTGGCTGGAACGGCACGCAATTGGTTAGCAACCGATGCCAAACGATTAGAGCGGTTACGTGCAACCGGTGGAATCATCATGATTATGTTAGGTATCTCGGTTTTGTTCTCTGCAATTGTCAGTGCCTAAGTACACAATAGTCTCATGATTAAACCTGCCAAGCCTGCCCGCGAAAATATCTCACCTTCAGATCTGACCTTTGGTTTATCGACCTGTAAAAGATGTTTGTGGATTAAGTACTGGTTCAAGGTAACAATGCCCGGCGCCTTTCCCCTTGTTGGAACAATGGCAGCGCTTCAAGAGGAGCACTTTCAAGGTGCTGATATGCCAACCATTGATCCATCACTGCGCGCAGGAAAGGTAACTAAGTGGGGCGAGTGGGTAAAGAGCAAACCTCTCGTTGTTAATGGCGTGGAGAGCCGGTGGAGAATTCTCGGAAAGTACGATCTAGTGTCTACAAATGAGGATGGAACAATCGGTTTGATTGATTGCAAAGTCTCTGACAGCCAACGAGATAGCGGCCAGTTCTACTCTCCTCAACTTGAAGCCTATGCCTATGCTTTAGAAAATCCCGCAGCCGGCAAGGCTCAATCAGTAGCCTCTATGGGTTTATTGGTGTGGCGACCAACTACAGCGATCGGCAGCAACGCTGATGAGTATGGCTTTGGCGTCATGCAAAGGTATGTTCCAGTGGAAAGAGATCAGGACAACTTTTTAAAGGTCATAGGTGAGTTTATTGATGTTCTAGAGGGAGAGCTTCCCGAGGCGGGCGGTGAGTGCCAAACCTGTACGTACTTAACAGCACGCAACGCTTTGGATTAATCCTCTTCCTGAATCTCGCCCAGCTTTGCTTTCTTAGGCGCGTAGATATCTATGTACTCCTGACCTGACATTGCATGAATCGCATTCATAATCTGATCTGTGACATCTCGAAGGTGCTGAAGATCGGTCGGGTCGCCAGCAAAGTACATTGGTTCTCCAAAGTGCATCCCTACCCGTTTCACATTAGGAATAACTTTCCCAGTTGGCTGAATCTTGTCGGTGTTAAACATCGCAACCGGAACTACCGGTGCTCCTGATTCAATCGCTAAACGTGCAATACCTGTACGACCTTTATACAACCTGCCATCGGGAGAGCGGGTTCCTTCCGGATAAATTCCGATGCAATCACCATCTGCAAGAACTTTAAGTCCTGTAATTAGAGCAGCCTCACTTCGACGACCACCGGAGCGATCAACTGGAACCTGTCCTAAGGCGATAAAGGTTAACTTCTTGAGCAAACCCTTTGGACCAGGTGAGGTGAAGTACTCACTCTTTGCCAAAAAGGTAACTTTACGAGGAACAACCAGAGGCATAAAGATCGAATCACTAAATGAAAGATGATTGGATGCAATTATTACCGGACCCTTTGATGGAACATGACGTAAGCCTCGAACCTTGGGACGGAAGGCGAGCATCAAAATTGGGGTCAGAAAGGCTCGCAAGGTTCCGTAGGGCAGGTTGCTTAACACAAGGCTAATTTAGTGGCTATTGACGACTATGACACTATCTGAGGGTGAGTAATGAGAAAAAAGAGTCCGATGGCTTCGATGAAGAGGAGTTGATCCGTTCAGAGTTTGAATCGATCATCTCAGGATTGAACCTGGATCAATCAACCCCTTCTACATACCTTGATGATTTAGATCGAATCGATCGCGAGGGCTTTGTGCAACCCAACCCAGAAGGACAAACACCTCGAGGTTTTATTAACTCTGCACGTGACTCAATTAAGCGATGGTTCCACCGCGAGGATCGCGATGATGATGGAGCTGCGCTATGAGTAACTTTTCCTGGGGAATATTAGGACCGGGCGGAATCGCGCAAGCCTTTGCCAAGGATTTAACCCTTATTGAGGGACATGCGATCGGTGCCGTTGGATCGCGATCAATCTCTCATGCTCAAAATTTCACAGACTCTTTTGGTGGTACCGCATATGGAAGTTATGAAGAGCTGGTTTCAGATTCAAGTATTGATGCAATTTACGTTGCAACTCCTCATCCTGCACATCATGACAATGTCATCTTGGCACTCAACGCTGGTAAACCGGTCTTGTGTGAAAAACCATTTGCTGTAAATGCTAAGCAAGCTCAAGCGATGGTGGATACTGCAGCAAAAAATGAGGTTGCACTCATGGAGGCGATGTGGGCTCGGTTCTTGCCACATTATGCAAAGGTTCGTGAAATTATTGCGAGCGGAGTTTTAGGGCCGATACTTTCCATTCATGCAGATCATGGCCAACGTTTGGCAGATCGAGGGATTGCACGTTTAGTTGAACCTGAGTTAGCAGGTGGTGCACTTTTGGATCTAGGAATTTATCCGATCTCTTTTGCACATATGATTTTAGGTAACCCCTCATCTATTACCTCAACCGCGGTATTGACTGATAAAGGTGTAGATGCGCAAACCTCGATGATCTTTGGGTATGACAACGGCGCGCAAGCGGTTCTAACCACAACAATGATTGAACAGACTCCTTGTCGCGCAGTTGTTGCTGGTCTAGATGGATGGTTAGAAATTGATCGAACCTTTTATAACCCAGCAAGCATGCGTGTGGTTCTCAATAATGGAGCTGTTACTGAGTACCCAAGCACCTACACCGGACATGGTTTGCGAGAACAAGCTGAATGCTTTAAACACATAGTCCAATCGGGCGCACTTGAGTCAAAGGTTCTGACCTGGAAAGACACTGTAGATATTATGAAAAGTATGGATACAGTCCGTAGCCAGATAGGTTTGAAGTATCCCTTTGAAGATTAGGCGCGAGCCAAATCTGCAACGCCCACTAATCCCGCCTCATTGCCCAACTGTGCAGCAATAATTTCAGGGTACGGATGCTTTCCAGCAAAAGGCATTGTGCGTTCAAGTGCTTCACGGGTTGGCTTCAAAAGGATCTCGCCGGCATCAATGACTCCCCCGCCTATGACAACACATGCAGGATCTAGCAGCACTGATAAAGATGCGATTCCGGCGCCTAACCATTGACCAGTTGTATTAAATGCGGCGAGCGCAACAGGATCACCCTCACGAGCTGCATCTGTGATCGCTTGTCCCGTAACTCCTGCAACAGTTCCATCACCACGCGACAACAAGTTACGAGCAATTTCTGGGCTTGCATTAATAGCTTCGCGAGCATGGCGCAGCAATGCATTTCCAGATGCATATTGTTCAAAACATCCACGAGCTCCACAGCCACACAAATGGCCATCAGGAACAACACGAAGGTGACCAAACTCAGCTGCAATTCCAAATGCACCGCGGTACAAAGAACCATTTACAACAATTCCACCACCGATACCGGTTCCCACGGTAAGCATCATCATGTGGTTTTGGTTTCGTCCCGCACCAAACTTTGCTTCACCCCACGCTGCAGCATTTGCATCATTTTCGATAACGACAGGCAAACCAATCAGAGCGGTCAACTCTGAGTCGAGATCAACACCATTCCAATCGGCGATGTTAGGAGTTGCAAGCATTGTCTTTCGATCAGAGGAGACAAACCCTGCTGCTGATACGCCAACAGAGGTAACAGCAAACTTCTCCATTAACTCTTTTGCTGTTTCGGCGATGGTGCGAGTTAACTCAGCACCACCTTGACGTGGAGTTTCCTTGCGTGCAGTTGCGAGAATTTTTCCATTCTCATCAACAACTCCACCCAGCACTTTGGTGCCGCCAACATCAATTCCGATCGTGTTACCCATGCGGGAGTTACGCCTCTAAATGTGACTTCAGTTGAGCAAGTGCTGCATCGATCGTTGCCTTTTCCGCTTTTTGACGCATCATCGCTGGAATTGGCATTGATAGAGAAACCTCAAGTTCATATGTAACTTCAGTTGTGTCCTCATCGATACTGGTAATTGTGTAGATGCCATCCATGCCGGTCAGTAGATCTGCATCCTCTAGAGAAAATGAAAGCTTGCCGGGAGCTTGGCTCCAGTCGTAATCAAGGGTGAGGCGGTCCTTCATCATCCCTGCGTCAATGCTCATCTTTACTTTGGTGACACGACCTTGAGCATC
>JBEANK010000075.1:0-5190 GCA_041165485.1 Actinomycetota bacterium
ATTTGGACGAACGGTAATGATTGGAGTCCCATGAGAAACCTTTGAGTGAACCGTTGTTGATCCACCAAAGACAAGTTGGGTAGCTGTTACATCTGCAGAGATATCAACAGCATCTGTGATGATTCCTGAATCACTCTTAACCGCGGTACGAGCAGCAACCTCTTTGCCAAATGCATGTGATGCAATCAAGACTGCAGCAGGTGATTGCGCAGCGATAATTTGCGCAAGAACATCAGCAACGGCAGCAACGCCATTGTTAACAAATGCATCTGATTCAACCACCACAACTTTTGAAACAGGTCCCTTGTTGATCTCAGCAGCCATCGCTGCACCTTTTCCTGCAGGAGCAAGAACTACCGCGGTGACTTCGCCAATACGAGCACCAGCTGTTGCTAATTCGGCATTTGTCTTCGTGGCCTTTCCGCTTACAAAGTCAGCCAAAATCAATACATTGCTCATATCAACTTCTTTTCTGCTAGGAATGAAACCATTTGAGCTGCAGAATTGTCATCGCTCACCTTGATTCCAGCTGCACGTGGCGGACGTGGTGATGAATCTGCAACCAGTGACCATGCTGAACCAACATTCACACCAACAGCAGCTACATCTCTACTTTCAATACTCTTTTTCTTCGCCGCCATGATTCCCTTAAATGATGGGTAACGAGGCTCATTAATCTTTTCAACAACTGAGATAACACATGGAAAGTCAGCGTTCATTTCATCAACGCCAGCTTCGGTAACACGTGTGATGGAAACCTTTTGTGCCGTCGGATCTACCTCAACCCTTGAGGCAAAGGTTAACTGTGCAAAATTCAAACGCTCAGCCAGCATCGCTGGAACAACACTCATGCGCGCATCTGTTGATTCTGTTCCACAAATAACTAAATCAAACCCACCCTTTTCAATGACAGCTGCAAGAACTGCAGATGTTGCGAGCGCATCTGCGCCGGCAAGCTTTGCATCGCTCACCAAGATTGCATCATTTGCACCCATTGATAAAGCTTTACGAACCGCTTCTGTTGCACGCTCTGGACCCATTGAAATCACGGTAACTGTGTGTGGGCCACCCTCTTCATTTCCACCATGAGCTTCTGCAATTCGAAGCGCCTCTTCTACTGCGTACTCATCAAGATCGTTCAACACCGCATCAACATTTTCGCGATCAAGAACTCCATTGACCATCTTTTTTTCAGCCCATGAATCTGGGACCTGCTTTACGCAAACGGCGATTTTCATAGCCAAAGGTTACTGATGAGTAACCAATTTTGCTACCGCAGCATGAGATTTCACGCATGGTTTGCCGACTCGTAACCTCAACTTCTACTTTAGGTCTGAGAGTTGGCTCAATCTAAGGGCATGAAGCGATCCCTACGCGTAGTCGTGGTCACTGAATCCTTTCTCCCTCAGGTTAATGGCGTTACCAACTCCGTCCTTCGGGTTCTGGAGTATTTACGAGCGCAAGGACACCAAGCACTTGTGATTGCCCCAGAAAGTGCGGGAGGTGTATCTGAGTACGCCGGATTCAGAGTAAAACGAGTTCCAAGTTTAGAGATGAAAGGTTTGCTACCCCTTGGATTTCCTCAGAAAGCTATTGAGCCTTTGATTGATGGATTCCATCCCGATGTTATTCATCTTGCTTCACCGTTTTTTCTTGGAAATTACGCTTCAAGAGTTGCTGAGCGCTTAGGTATTCCAACTCTGTCTGTTTATCAAACTGATATTGCAGGTTTTGCTCGCCACTACGGCTTGACTATGGCCCACGATTCACTCAAACGTTGGGTTGCAAGAATTCATGCCCGCACAACCCGAACATTGGCTCCATCCAACTGGTCATGTGAAGATTTGAAAAATTCTGGAGTTTCCAATGTGCACTTGTGGCCGCGTGGCATCGATTCTGAAAAGTTCTCGCCGCAAAAACGAGATATATCTTTAAGATGTGAGCTTCTCGGCGATCGGCCAGATCGAAAACTAGTTGGTTATGTTGGACGCTTAGCAAATGAAAAACGCATTGATGATCTTGCCTGCCTAGACGCGCGAGACGATATTCAGTTAGTAATTGTGGGCGAAGGTCCTGCACTATCAAGACTCGAAAAAGTTTTAGTCAATGCGAAATTTGTTGGATACCAAAGTGGTGAAAGTTTGGCTCGTTATTACGCATCCCTAGATATTTTTATCCACACAGGTAAACACGAAACTTTTTGTCAGAGTGTTCAAGAGGCTCTTGCTAGCGGTGTACCTGTCATTGCTCCCAATTTAGGAGGTCCAACGGACCTTGTGAAGCATGGTTGGACCGGATATCTGATTGATACTGCAAATTCCTACAGTCTCAACCACGCAGTGAATCAAATCATTCAGCTCTCTGAACCAGCTCTTATGGGGGCTAGGGCTCGCGAGTCTGTCATTGAACGCACATGGCACACAGTTAACGATCAATTGATCGCCCACTACGAAGACCTAATTAAGTCCAAGATCAAAGAGGGTGAGGTAAAGGTCGCATGAAAATTGTCCATATTGCAAACTTTTATGGTCCTAAATCTGGTGGTATCAGAACCACGCTGCATGAACTTGGCAAAGGATATATAGCACGGGGACATGAGTTCACTTATATCGTGCCTGGCAATGGATTTTTTTGTGAAGACACCGTTCATGGCAAGAAAATAACTGTTCCATCAATTGTCCTGCCCTTTAGTGGTGGGTATCGAATAATTCGAAATAACAGAGATGTGAAGAAGCTTTTGATTACTTTGAAGCCTGATGCGCTGGAAATCTCTGATCGTTTCACTCTTTCTGGTGTTGGCTTATGGGCTAAAAAAAGAAACATCCATTCCGTTGTGTTTAGCCATGAGACGCTATCCGGTTTGGTCAAGTCCATCCTTGGATTTCGATTCGAAAAATTAGTGAATTGGCATAACGCTCGACTTGCTTCACGGTTCAACCATGTAATTGCAACAACTGCTTTCGCTTCAAGAGAGTTTGAGCGAATCAAAGTTGAAAACCTTGTCAACATACCACTGGGTGTTGACCTACAGACTTTTTCTCCTAATCTTCGAAATGCAGTTGTGCGTGAAGAACTTTTAAAAGGGGAAGAGGTTCTTCTTATTCACTTAGGTCGTATGTCGCCCGAAAAAAACCCACAAAATTCAATTCTTGCACTTATAGAACTTCGCAATCGTGGCATCAATGCGCGATTGATCTATGTGGGTATGGGTCCAATGTTTGCCAAGCTCAAGAAATTAGCTGAAGGTCAACCCGTTACATTTCTAGGGTACATAGTTGATCGGAATCGATTGGCTGAAATCATGGCATGTGCCGATGCTTCAATTGCTCCAGGGCCTATTGAAACTTTTTGTTTAGCAGCATTGGAGTCATTGGCCTCTGGAACTCCAGTAGTTGCATCTGCTACAAGTGCAGTTGGAGAATTCTTGATGCTGGATTCAAAGAATCCAGTTGGAGCTGTTGCAGACAACAATCCCCAAGCCTTTGCTGATGCCATTGTCAAGGTGTTGGATTTGCAGACTTCCCAACCAGACTTACACCAGCGATGCCATCATCAGGCTGAAAATTTTCCTTGGAGTTCTACGCTCATGATGATGTTGCGGCTTCATGGCGCGGGTCGAGAGGTAACCGCGCTACATAGGAATCTGCGAGCCGCCTAAATGGAGAGAGTAATTACCTTTGCAGTTTTAGGTGACAGTGCAGCATCTGGGGTAGGTGATGCTGGGCCACACGGAATAAATCGTGGATGGGCTTATTACTTGACTCAATCCTTTTTGCATCCAGTTGTATATTCAAATCTTTCTCGTCCAGGCGCACAATCCATTGAAGTTGTGGAACATCAACTCCCTCTTGCTCTCGCGCTAGAGCCAGACATCTGCGCCGTCATAGTTGGTGGTAACGATGCTTTACGTAATGGATTTGATCCAGAGAAATATCGACAGAATTTGAGGAAAACCCTTCTGGCTTTACAAAATTCAGGTTCTCAAATTCTTCTGTTGCAACTTCATGACCCCACAAAAATCGTGAAGCTACCAAGATTATTGGGTCAAATTCTGCTTCGAAGAATAAATGCTGTAAATAATGTCATTCAAAGCCTTGCTCGAGAGTTCGACGCTGAAGTCTTGTGTACACGCCGAATTACGGGAATTTACGACCGAAAGGTTTGGCATGTTGATCGCATGCACCCGAGTAAGTATGGCCATCAACTTATGGCTTGCCACTTTAGAGAGTTACTAATAAAGAGAAATTGGAGAATTTTGCCCATTGCGATAGATGAGGTCCACCAAATTTCTAGGGCCCAATCCTTGAAATGGATGTTAAGGAATGGAACGCCGTGGTTCTTAAAGAGATCTGTTGATCTACTACCTGCCGCGATTTTCTTAATGGTTGCCGAACTGATCAAAATTGCAGCAAACAGATTGAGAAATTCTCAGGCAGAAATTTACTATCCTGATTTTTCTCCGCAATCAGAACTTAATTTACGAGAAGTTTACGAGGAAAGAGTCTCTTAACTTCAAAATCAGGGTCTCTATAGGGCAAGATACCCACCATGCTTCCTGCAGATCCCCGCACCCTTGGCTCCACCGTCACCGATGGCGGAACCAACTTCGCAATCTGGAGCAACGCCGCCGATGCTGTGGAGCTCTGCCTTTTTAATGAGGTCAACGGTAAGTTGGTAGAAACCCGCTTTGCAATGTCTCATCGCAACGGACCGATTTGGCATGGTTACCTTGCAGGAGTACGCCCGGGTCAAAGGTATGGCTACCGTGTTTATGGCCCATGGATTCCTGAATACGGGGTTCGTTTTAATGCAGCGAAGTTACTGCTCGATCCCTACGCCCATGTCATTGATGGCGAGGTTATCTACTGTCCTGAGATTTACGGCCACGTGGCACATGATGGTTTAGGTACAGGTGATTTAAATCAACGAGATCTGCGGGACAGTGCAGGAAAGGTTCCGTATTCAGTGGTTACCGATCATGCTGTTCGTGAGGTTAATCGACCATTAGTTCCATGGGCAAAAACTATTATTTATGAAGCGCATGTAAAGGGTCTTACCGTATTCAACCAAGAGATTCCCGACAAGGAACGCGGAAGTTATAAAGCCCTTGGTCATCCCAGCACCATCGCTCATTTGAAATCAATTGGCGTTACCGCACTTGAGTTACTTCCAATTGCGCAATCTATTACC
>JBEANK010000076.1:0-6452 GCA_041165485.1 Actinomycetota bacterium
GGCAAAACTTTAACGATGTGATCCAAGAGATCGCCACTGCCTCGACCATGCAAGGCAGAAACAAAACGAGGTTCACCCAAACCTAAGCTCCATAAACCATGTGCCTCGGCCTCTTCACGTTCTCCATCAACTTTATTACCGATCAATATTGTTGGCTTCTTCGCCTTACGAAGGTGCTGTACCAAGATGTCATCCTCATCAAGTGCGCCAACTTGTGCGTCAACTACAAAGCACAAAACATCTGCTTCCTGCATAGCGATTTCAGATCCTGCGCTCACTTGTACCGCAATTCCATCTGGCTTTGCTTCCCAGCCACCAGTATCCATAATGATGAAACGTCGACCGCCCCATTCACATTCATATTGAACGCGGTCACGAGTTACACCCGGAGTATCTTCTACGATCGCTTCACGTCTTCCCAAGAATCGGTTGATCAAAGTTGACTTGCCAACATTTGGTCGACCCAAGATTGCAACGATCGGTAAACCCAACAAATTACGCTTCTTCAACAGCTCCCAAATGCGTTCAATGGTTTCATCAAGGTCTAAGTAGGTTGAATCTACTTCAACAGCATCGGCGGCCATTGCTAATGGCGAAACAGCCCTCGTTGAATCAACCGCATCTCGGTTATCCAAGGATTGCTTTACATCAACACTCTTATCCTCGGTTTCATTTTCACGCCTTGTTGCACGTGCGTCTAGATCAGCGGTTAAGTAAATCTTTAATCCAGCTTCTGGTGCTACTACAGTTCCAATGTCGCGACCTTCTACGACTATTCCACGTTCTGCATCATCAATGATGCGATGTTGTAGATTTAAAAGTTCTCTGCGAATTTCAGGCATGGCACTTATTCGAGAAACATTTTCCGTAACCGATGTTCCACGGATCGCATGGGTAATCTGAGTTTCACCTGCAAATACATTTGGTGATGTCGGATCTGCAATAAACTTAATTGGATGATCTTTAATCGCTTGCACAATTGAAAACGCTTCTTCGCATTTATATTCAAGAGCAAGCCAAGTAACTGCGCGATACAAAGCACCAGTGTCGAGATAATCCCAACCAGCTCGAGTTGCTATTGCTTTCGCAGTGCTTGATTTTCCAGCCCCGCTTGGGCCATCAATTGCTACGACTATGCCCATGTGATGAGCCTACTTCTATTTACGAATCGGATGAACATTCCATCCGATCGAGCTTAGATGTGATGAAAGTTTGTCAGCATCGCTGTGTGATAGAGCCAAAGTAATCAACGCACTTAATTGTCCCGGCGAGTGTTCAATGTTTAAATCTTCAACATTGACATCCATCGCAGCGCACTCATTAAAGATCGCACCTAACTGACCTGGTTTGTCATCAATAACAATGGGAAGAAATGAATACTCACGGGCCTTTCCGCCATGTTTTCCAGGAATCAAAGCTCGTCCTGCTCGTCCTGCTGCAATTAACTCCGCGATCTTTTCTGGATCACCCAAGGAATCAATCATTGAACCAAGATCGTTATGTAGATTTATAAGCAATTGCCGCAGTTCAACCCGATTGGAGTAAATAATCTCCTTCCACAGCGCTTCATCTGAACCGGCGATCCGGGTTGTATCCCGCAGCCCCTGCCCCGCTAGCTCCATCCACTCCGCCGGAGTGGCGGTTAACTGCTTGGCGATAAGTGAAGCTGCAACCTGAGGCAGATGAGAGATCTTTGCGACCGCTCGATCATGATCTGCCGCTGAAAGCTCAATAGGTGTTGCACCCAAGAGCTTGATCAGCTCAAGCACCAGATCCTTTGAGCTCTGCTCCAGATCCTGGCTAGGCGTAAGTATCCAACTGCGCCCCTGAAATAAATCCGCCCTTGCTGAGGCCGCTCCGCCTATTTCACGGCCTGCCATAGGGTGGGTGGGCAAAAATCGCTTAGAGAGCGCTGGAAATGTCTTAACCTTAAGTTCAACTTCACCTTTAACGCTACCAACATCTATAAATGTTGAGTGTGGGTTTAATTCAATCTCTTCCTTTATGACAACAGATAGTTGCGAGGTTGGTGTTGCAAGGACTACCAACTCTGGGTCAACGACCGTGGTTCCACCCACGAGATCATTGGCTAATGATGCAGATGTGGGATCGGAGTCGATCATCTCAACCGCTACCCCACGCTGGATTAATCCCAATCCGATAGAGGTTCCAATTAATCCTGAGCCGACAACTCTGACCTTGGTGAGCTTTCCTGAGGACATTATTGAGCGATATCTCTGCGCAGGGCGGCGGCGCCATGCAGGTATATATGGCTTATTTGATCGGCGGCCTTGGTGGTTTCCACATGAAACATCGCCCGAATTGTTCGATTGAGGGCACCTGGAACATCTACCTCAACGGAGCCAATCAATGGAACATTGGCAAAGCCCATCTCACGGCAGGCAGCGGCTGGAAAGGCGGCGTTGAGATCCACCGTTGATGTGAAGAAAACAGAGATCACATCGGATGGCGCCAACTCATTGGCCTCAAGGATCGCAGAAACCAGCTCCTGCACACCCGCCGCGATATCGGCGGCGGTGTTAGCCGGCACCTGAATGGCTCCTCGAATAGCACGCAAACTCATGGGATAAGGGTACCTTTCCTCACCATTATTGGGGTGTATTTAAAACTGTATATGTCGATAAAGCATTTAAACCGTTAAACCTGTTTACTACAATCTCGCAGCTAGCAGAAGCGAATAAGTCAGGACATTTCATAATCAATTTTGTCGATAAATGTATATTCAAACGCCCATTTGAGCGTATAACTGTGGATAAATCGATAATCAAGCTCATAATTAGCGATAAAACGATATACAGTTTTTGACCATAAAACCGATTTATCGTAAAAAGGTTAAATATCTAAAGCCTTTCGTAGATTCATTAACTCTGTGTCATTGAGATCTCGCCAGCGTCCTTCAGGGGTATCTCCTAAGGAGATCGGTCCAAACTTGGTACGGATCAATCGAAGGACATCCACACCAACCGCCTCCATCAACCGTCGGATAATGTGATATCGACCCTCATGAATGGAGACCTCTATCCATCTCGGCGAGAGCTGCTTAAAGGTAAGGACTCGACCCATTCCATCCTCTAGCTCGATACCCTTAAGAAGCACCTTATCCACCCCTGTCGGTAATGCACCATCAAACTCGATGATGTAGGTCTTCTCCAGACCAAAGGATGGATGGGTGGCCCTAAAGGTCAGATCCCCATCATTGGTGAGCAAAATAAGTCCCTCAGAGTCCTTATCCAGACGCCCAACATGGAATAAACGCTCCTTGCGCAGATCTATGAAATCATCGAGAGAAGGTCGTCCCTCGGGATCAAACATCGTAGACAAAACACCCTTTGGTTTATGAAGTGCAATGTAAGACTTGGACAATGTTCGTGTAATTGTCTCACCATCAACCATGACTTTATCTCTTTCAGGGTCACATTTGCTACCCATCTCACGGATAGTGATTCCATTAACGGTCACGCGACCAGATTCAATTAATTCATCAGCACCGCGACGGCTTGTAACTCCAGCATCTGCGATGATCTTATTAAGCCTCATTTGGGCCATGGCTATCCTCCCGACAGTCAGGAGGTAAGGGTAGCGGAAGGGCTACTCCGTTAGCGAATCGAGGATCTCATCCAAACCATCGAGATCAGGCAGGTATGGAGCTAACGCTGGTAGATCCTCAAGTGAGTTCAATCCAAGACGTTCCAAAAAGTAGGTAGTGGTCTTGTACAGAATCGCACCTGTCTCATGCTCAAGCCCCGACTCTTCAACCAAACCACGGGTCACCAGTGTCTTCATAACCGCTTCAACATTGACCCCTCGAATAGCTGATACCCGGGCACGGGATACCGGTTGACGGTAGGCGATTACAGACAAGGTCTCCAACGCCGCCTGGGTTAGACGGGATTGCTGGCCATCTAAAACAAATTTCTCAACCGCCGCTGAATAGGCAGGGTGGCTATAGAAGCGCCATCCCCCATTGATCTTGCGTAGAGCAAAGCCCCGATCTTCGTAGGAGCCTTCTAGTGCAGCTAGCGCAGCTTCGATCTCCTCCACTGGACGCTCCAGAACCTGAGCCAGAACAAGCTCAGTGACAGGCTCATCCACGACCATCAGGATCGCCTCGATGGAACGTTCAACTTCTACATTAGACATTTTCGCTACTTCCTGTCGAGTCTTCCATCTCTAAAACCACGGGTATATCAAACTCATCGGTGATCTCAACCTCGCCCTCAAGGGAACCGGTCCATCGAATGTGGAGCTCCCCCAGGGCTACAACCTGGTCAAACCTCAAAACACCCTGACGGTAGAGATCCAGTAGCGCCAGGAAGCGTGCCACAACAACCAAGGTGCTATCTGCATCTGAGATCAGATTTCTAAAGCTCAAGGATTTGGAGTGGCGCAGAGCCTCTACAACCCGCTTTGACTCCTCTGTGACGCTCACAAGCGGCATATGAAGGTGCTCTACCGCTACGACAGGAGTGATCTTAGGGGTCAAAACACGTTCAGCGATGGCGGCAAAGCGCTGTGCGCCTACGCCTATCAGGACCTCCGGAAGCAGGCTGGCCAGCGCCGGATCCAGCGCCACAACCCGTGGAAAGGATTTATCAGCGGCAAGGATGCGCTCACCAAAGGTCGCTGCAATCTCCTTAAAGGCGCGGTACTGCAACAAACGGGCAAAGAGTAGATCTCGGGCCTCAAGAAGGGCTAGATCCTCCTCATCCTCAACCTCTCCACTTGGAAGAAGTCTGGCCGCTTTAAGGTCCAGCAGGGTCGCTGCTACCACGAGAAACTCTGTTGCTTGATCTAGATCCCACCCCGCACCAGAGGCCTCAAGCTCGCGGATAAAGGAGATGAACTCATCGGTGACGATGCTCAGAGCCACCTCGGTGACATCCATTTTGTGGCGTGAAATGAGCTGGAGAAGAAGATCAAAGGGACCATCAAAGTTTGATAGATGAACGGAGAAACCGCCTGACACCGCGTTTACATCGGTGTTCTCTTCAACGGCTATTTCCATGAGGGCACCTTACTTCACGCTTGCCTGTTTTCTGTGTACCGCATAGGCTCTTTGCTATATCAGGAAAGAGGTTTGAAGATTGAACGCTAAATCGACAATTGCAGCTGGGTAAAACAGTCAAAACCTTTCCAACCCCTGCCGGATTAACAGATCATGGAAATGCAAAGGTGATCTCGATCTTCAACCAAAAGGGTGGAGTCGGAAAGACGACCAGCACAATCAACCTTGGTGCCGCTCTGGCCGAGATGGGCCGTCGAGTGTTGTTAGTGGACTTCGATCCTCAAGGTGGTTTATCGCTTGGACTTGGCGTTAACGCCCACTCGCTTCCATTAGAACAAACTGTTTACTACGCATTGATGACACCAACAGCAAATGTTGATGAGATAGTTTTGAAATCCTCTGTTCCTGGATTGGACTTCTTGCCTGCTAACCGCGATCTTGGTACAGCCGAAACTACCCTGGGTGCCGAAATCGGTGGACAGCAGTACCTCAAGCGCGCCCTGGCCCCACTTCGCGATTACTACGATGTAATTCTGATT
The DNA here is from genome assembly GCA_041165485.1 of Actinomycetota bacterium. Classification (GTDB taxonomy): domain Bacteria; phylum Actinomycetota; class Actinomycetes; order Nanopelagicales; family Nanopelagicaceae; genus Planktophila. The sequence continues at coordinate 5,566 of JBEANK010000076.1, forward strand.
GATTGCCAACCAACAATGGGTCAGTTAACAATCAACGCTCTGGTTGCCTCTCAAGAGGTAATCGTTCCAATGCAATGTGAATACTTTGCCTTGCATGGATTTATCGAGCTCAAGGGCAATCTGGACAAGGTTAAGAACTTCCTGAACCCTGAACTTCGTCTTATCGGAATTTTGGCAACAATGTACGACAAGAAGACCTCACACAACCGTCAGGTCTTAGAGCGCATCCTTGAACAGTTCCCAGAGGATGTTTTTGAAACAATTATTGCTAAGACAATTCGTTTCCCAGAAACAACTGTTGTAGGCGAACCAATCACAACATATGCAACATCTTCAGGTGGCGCAGCTTCATACCGCCGTCTTGCACGAGAACTAATCGCCAGAGGAGGCGCACGATGACACGTAGAGCAAACCTTCCAGGTGCAGATGAACTATTCCGTTCAACAGCACCAGCATTAAGTGCAGTCCCTGCACAAAGTTCTCAAGAGGTTGCAGCACCACTAGTACCTCCTGCAATTGCAACACCTAAAGCCGCTTCTTCAAAGAAGGGTGTCCGCACAATTGCACGTCGCCGTGTAACAACTGTTGACCGCTCCCCTTCAGGACGTGAGCGTCATGATGAAAAAATCACCGTGTACTTATCTCCAGATGAGCTATTTGATCTTGATCAGGCCCGCCTACAACTTCGTGGTGACCTTGGTTTAGCTGTTGATCGTGGTCGCATCGTTCGCGAATCAATCGCTGTGATCATCGCTGATCTGGAAGCCAAGGGCGATCAAAGCATCTTGGCCCGCAGACTTCGCGGTCAGTAACCTCTACTTGGCGCGAGGATGCGCCAATGAATAACTCTCGCGAACTTTGTCGATTGTAATCAAGGTATAAATCTG